>NZ_JBYTBK010000001.1:0-222963 GCF_058789115.1 Pseudomonas sp. FW300-N1A1
TGCGGGAATAGCTCAGTTGGTAGAGCACGACCTTGCCAAGGTCGGGGTCGCGAGTTCGAGTCTCGTTTCCCGCTCCATATTCAACAAAAACGCCGCTCATTGAGCGGCGTTTTTGTGTGCGCGGTTTTTGTATGCCCAGAAGGCTGGCGGCGGTTCAGCTGCCCAGGCTGTGTATCAGTTGGTCGAGTATTTGAGCGGTTTCAGCGTCGAGTATCGGTTCTATTGCACACGGCACCTTGAGCTGGTGTGCCTGGCGGTATTCGCTGGGTGTGCAGTTGGCGAACTGCTTGAAGGCGCGCGCGAAGTAGGACGGGTCCTTGAACCCGGCTTCATAGCCGATGGTGGTGATGGGCATCTGGCTGTTGTCGAGCAAATCCTTGGCGTAGTTCATGCGCTTGTTCAAGACATAATCCATGAAGCCAAGCCCGTTGGCCTCCTTGAACAGGCGGCTGAAGCGGAATGCGGTCATGCCGAAGCGCTTTGCCAGGTCCCTCTGGTCGATGTTCTCCGTAAAGTGCTGGTCGATGTACAGCAGTATGTTGTTCAGCGCCTGGTGTTTCTGGTGTTCTGAGGTCAGGCGGATGCTGCCAGGCAAGGTCGGAGCGTGGTCGATCTGCGACGTCTTGCCCTGGCCGTTGCGACGCAGTTCGCAGAGTTGCAGCAGGGCCGTCAGGTAACGGTTCTTCTCGGCACTGGTGAGGGGCAGCACCATGTATTCCCAGACACTGGAGCGCATGGCCCATACGGCCAGCTCTTCGGAGTGCTGCACGGTGAACATGGTGATCGGAATCTTGGGCTGGGTGTGCTTGATTTCCAGCAACAGCCGCAGGCCAGCTGTATCGGGGCGATCGAAGTGCATGCAGATCATGTCGGCCTGTTCCCCGATGGAAAACATCGAGTCTTTGGCGGGTCTGCAATCGCAAGTCCCCACGAACTGGTTGATGAGTTCATGGGTGGAGCGATCATGGGTCAGATCGAACCATAACAGAGATGGTCGCTTGCTCGCGTTGGACGTCATATTTCTCGCTCTGAGGTTCGTCTCCCTACGCTCAGTAGTATTGACAATGTGTTATCACTTCGCAGACTAAATCCTGATAAGAGAATCGGTATTTAGTTCTATGGGTGCTATGTGTCGGTGTGTCGGCGCAACGCCGGTGCCGGGTGGCGGATGCTACGTACTTTGGCTGCACCCGGCATCCGCCGCTGGTCGCTTGCGAATCAGTGACAGTGACATTCGCGAACCATTCTTTTCCTCCTTTCATTCTCCCTGTCCGTTCGCAAGCGGCGTGCATGGCATTTTGCAGTGCCTGCAAAAAAGTCCTAACGAAGTGCAAAAGACTCCTAACGGCTTGGCTGGGACCTGACTAGGGTAGCAACAGGCAGTGCAAAACGTGCTGTCCCCCGGAAGAACAACATTCGAGAAAATGAGGTGGGCAAAATGACTCTGCAAACAATCAAGGCTTCGGTACTGAAATTCGCCAAAGACGAAGATGGTCTGACCATTGTGGAATACGCGGTGGCGGGTGGGTTGATTACGGTATTGGTCGCCGCGGCATTCGTTCTTTTAGGCGAAGCGGTGGAAACACAGATCACGGCGCTGTGCCAGGCTGTTAACGGTAACGTTGCGTGCTAATAACAACCACGCATGTTGGGGGAAGGCGCTGCGAAGTCCACAACTGAATAACTCACTGGACTTCGCGCGACCTCTGCCCATGGATTTTCTGAGCGATGTAGTTACGAATCCGAGGAATACAACATGACTCTGCAAACAATGAAAATGTCAGCTCTGAAGTTTGCCAAGGACGAGGACGGCCTGACCATTGTGGAATACGCGGTGGCGGGTGGGTTGATTACGGTATTGGTTGCCGCGGCGTTCGTTCTTTTGGGTGAAGCGGTTGAAACCCAGATCACGGAGCTGTGTCAAGCCGCTAATGGCAACGTTGCGTGCTAATAACTATCTTGCACGTTGGGGCTGCAAGACGAAGTCCATGGAGTAACCGGTGTAACGTTTCGCTAATAGCACCACCGGATAACCCAATGGACTTCGCACTTTCTCTTTCAGCGGACTTTCTGTTCGGTATAGCCAGGAGTCCGAGGAATGCAAAATGATGCCGCAAACCGTTAGAGCTTTATTGCTGAAGTTCACCAAAGATGCGGATGGCCCGATCTATGGAGTAAGCGGCAGCGGGCAGTATGCAGGTCATGAATAGCAACTTAGCGTGCTAACGAAACTTCCCGGTCGGGAGAGACGAGATGTCCACAGAACTGCTGGTTTCTACTGTTTTACTGATCGGGCTGCTGGGCATCGCGGTGGTGAGCGACCTGCGTCGCCACCGTATTCCCAACCTGCTGATTCTGGTGGGCCTTGCCCTCGGGTTGGCCGGTCAGACCTATTCAGGCGGTGTAAGCGGATTGGGCGACAGCCTGTTGAGTGTGCTGATCTGTTTTGCACTGTTTCTACCCATGTACGCCCTGGGCGGCATGGCCGCCGGCGACGTCAAGCTGATGGCCATGGTCGGCAGCTTTTTACCGGTCCACTACGCCTTGTGGGCTGCCTTGTTCAGCCTGATAGCCGGTGGAATCTGTGGCTTCCTGATCGTGCTGGTGCGTGGTCAGTTGGTGCAGACCCTGGGACGCTACTGGCTGATGCTCAGGGCACAGGCCTATATGGCGCCGGCCTCGAATGAAGTGGCGGGCAGACCTTTTCCTTATTCCGTCGCCATTTTGCTCGGAACCTTGAACAGCGTTCACTGGCAACTCTTTGCCAGCGGACTGGGAGTTTAGTCATGCACGTCATCGTCGATAGCGATGCCTACCCCAGCGAACGGGATGCAGTACAGCGCCTGGCGCCTCAGCCTTGCACGATCCGCGACACGGGCCTGGCAGAGAGTTTTCTCGGTGAACTGGTGTGCAAGCACTTGTATGACGCCGGTGTGCTGGACATGTCCCGGTTGGTGGATCGCCTGGCGCTGACCGGCGCCGTGATGGAAGAGATCCTGGGCTTTCTGCGCAAGGACGGTCGTGTCGAAGTGTTGGGTCAGACGGGTGGACAATCGCTGCGTTATGGCTTGACCGAGCGTGGTCGCAGTGCCGCTCGCGATGCCTTGTCCCGTAGCGGTTACATCGGTGCCGCTCCTTTCCCGGTCAGTTCCTACCGCTCGCTGCTGAAATTGCAGACCATTCACCACGGACGCATCAATGCCGACGATATGCGCGCCGCCCTCGCGGGGGTGGTGCTCACGGAGCGCATGCTCGATCAGTTGGGCGTGGCCATGAACTCCGGGCGGGCGATCATGATTTATGGTCCCGCGGGTACCGGCAAGACCTATGTCAGCAGTCGCTTGATCCGTCTGTTCGCCGAGGCGATCTGGGTGCCTCACGCCATTGCGATCAATGAGGCGGTGATCGAGATCTATGACCCCCAGGTGCATCAACGCCTGGATGACAAAGGCCAGCAGGGCAACCTGATGCTCAACGAAGGCATCGACCGTCGACTGCTGTGCTGCAAGCGACCGATCGTCATCACCGGCGGTGAGTTGAGCATGGAGCAGCTGGATGTGCGCTATGACCCCTTCACGCGTCAGTATCAGGCCGCCTTGCAACTCAAGGCCAGCAACGGCCTGTTCATCATCGACGACATGGGGCGCCAGCGCATGGCGCCGGCCGAACTGCTCAATCGCTGGATCGTACCGATGGAGGAAAAGCGTGACTTCCTCAACCTCGGCGGCGGGCGCCATTGCGAGCTGCCCTTTGACCTGATCCTGGTGTTTTCCACCAACCTCAATCCCCTGGAGCTGGCCGACGAGGCGTTCCTGCGGCGCATTGGCTACAAGCTGCAATTCGGTTACCTGAAACCTGAAGAGTACGAACGGATCTGGCAGCAGGAAAGCGAGCGTTTGGGCATTCGTCATGATCCCTTGCTGCTGCGCTATGTGCTGCAGCGGCTGTATGCAAGCGAAGGCATGCCCCTGGTGCCTTGCCATCCCCGCGACCTCCTGAACATGGCGCTCGATCGCCAGCGCTACATGGGCGGTTCCGGAGCACTGTCCCCGCAAGAGTTGGAGTGGGCCTGGCACAACTACTTCGTCCAGCTCGACTTTCTTTGATAAGGAGATACAGACATGAGCTCTCGTACTCTTAGCCTGATTGGCGTTTCCCTGGTCTTGGGTCTGGGGGCCGCGTGGATGGCCGACAGTTGGCTGAGCAAACGACTCAATGCCAGCCCGGATGATCATCTGCAAAGCGTGGTAGTCGCCACGGTGGAGATTCCATTTGGGCAGTTGGTCGAGGCCCAGCACATTTCGACGGTGCGCATGCCGATGGATACAGTGCCGGATGATGCCTTCGACTCCACCGACAAGGTGCTGGGCAAGATTGCCACGTTCGACATCCTGCGCGGCGATATCGTGCGCGGTGCACGGGTCAGTGAGCACTTGGGCGGCAGCACCCTGGCGTCGCTGATTGCCCCTGACAAGCGTGCCGTGTCGGTACGGGTGGACGATGTGGTGGGGGTGGGCGGGTTCCTGTTGCCGGGTAACCGGGTCGATGTGCTGGCGACCAAAAACGCGAATGCGGGCGGCACCACACCTGCCAAAACCATCCTCGAAAACCTGCGGGTGCTGGCGGTGGACCAGACTGCGGGGACCGACAAGACGCAACCGGTCGTGGTGCGTGCGGTGACGCTCGAGATGTCGGCTACCGAGGCCGAGACTCTGGTCACGGCGCAGTCCGGAGGGAAGTTGCAACTGGCACTGCGCAACCCGCTGAACCTCGATAAAAAAGTCGCCGCTACAACTCCGCCGTTGCCGGCCGTGGCCCAGGTCACCCCTCCTGTTGCGGCGGCGCCAAAAGCCGTGACGCGCCGTAGTGGTCCAGCAGACGTCACCATTATCCGCGGAATTGAATCCAAGGTCGTCATCGTACGTTGATACGGCGCAGGGCGCCCGGGCATCTGGCTAAGGGCGCACCGAGGCGGATCATTACCGGTAAACGAGGGCTTGATGATGAATCTCCAGACTCAGTGGTCGCTCATGGCGACGGCAAGGCGCCAGAAAGGCGCGGTGAGCGTCTTGATGGCGATTTCGCTGGTGGCAATTACCATGATGGCCGCCCTGGCGCTGGATGGTGGTCACATGCTGCTGAACAAGACCCGCCTGCAGAACGCCGTGGATGCGGCGGCCCTGAGTGGCGCCAAAACCCTGAGTCAAGTGGCGGGCGGGAGCAATGTCGCCAGCACCACGCGAACTGCCGCGCTCAGAACGCTGACACTAAATGCCGGTGCCGAGGGTAACGACGAGTTGGAGGCGAAGGTAGGCGGCAGTCCGGAGGACTTTGCGGTAGTGGAATTGGCCACCAAAGTCGACGGACCGTTTGACTACCCCGGGCCGACCGATGCCAAGTTCGTTCGGGTCTCGGTACCTAGTTATCAACTGACAGGCTTTTTCTGGGGCGCTGTCCAGGCATTGGGCGCTGGCGGCCTGGGGGACAAAGCGGTGGCGGCGATTGCCACCGCCGGCCCCAGCCCTACCAGCCCCTGTGATCTCGCACCGCTGATGGTGTGTGGCAACTCGGCTGCATACGACCCGGACGCGGGGATGTTCTGGGGTTACCACTTTGGAGACCCGGTAGTTTTGAAAACGGCAGCGGGCGATAAATCGCCCATTGGCCCGGGCAACTTCCAGTTGCTCGATTTTGGTTCCGGTGGCAAGAGTGTCGAGGATGGCCTGGCCGGAGGAATCAAGGTGTGCCCAGGGGACACTGTGAAGACTGAACCGGGCAACAAGGTCGGCCCCACCTCCCATGGCTTGAACACCCGCTTTGGTATTTACAAAGGCCCGGTTAATGCTTCGGATTATCCGCCGGACCTGGTGACCACTTCCAGCCAGCCCGGGTTGAAAGCCAACGGCTTGGTACCGGAGTACCTGGGACAAACTGTCACCTCAAGCGATGGTAGCCTCTCGGCCGGCGGCATCGGGATACTGGACTACAACGACTGGCGTGCAAGTACGGCCGACTGTGTGGCCGGTGTCGGCAGTTGTCAGAGCGGTGGGGTGTTCGAGCGCCGGATGCTGAAAGTCGTGATTGGCAACTGCACCGGGAAGGATGGCGGATCCAGCTCGATTCCCGTCCTGGGCTTTGGCTGTTATTTCGTGGTGCAGCCAGTCGACGACGGTGGGAAGGATTCGGAGATCTTCGGACAGTTCGTGCAAGAGTGCGAAGGTGACAGTGTTGCCGGTCCTGAGCCGTCGACCAATTCCGGTCCGCAGATCATCCAGCTGTATAAAACCTACATCGACGACCCGGATGACCCCAATAGCGTTATTCCGAGCACTGATTCCTAGGAGGCGTCATGGCACTTCACGCTTTCAAGCGAGCGCAGAACCAGCAAGGCCTGGCCTTGGTGGAGTTCACCCTGGTCCTGCCCTTGTTGCTGTTGCTGTTGCTGGCCCTCGGCGAGTTCGGTCGCATGCTCTACCAGTACAACGTACTGCTGCAGGCCAGCCGTGATGCTGACCGTTTTGTTGCCAGCCAGGCCTGGAACTCGACGCTGGGTGCGGTGGTGCTAAGCGACCCGCTGAAGGCCCAGACGAGAAATGTTGCAGTGTATGGTGTGCCCAGTCAGGCCGGGGACGAGGTCTTGTCAGACCTGGAAATAAACGATGTGGTAGTCGAGGCCGTGGGGACCGACCATGTGCGGGTCACCATCACCTACAACTTTTGCCCGGTGATCGGCGCCGGCAATTGTACCGGAACGATGCCGGGTTTCTTTGGCAACGCGTTTTCACTGGGTATCCCGCTGGTCGCCACGACTGTCATGAGGGCACTGTGATGAACCGCAAACAGATGCGCGGCACCTATGTCGTGGAGTTCGCTTTCGTTGGCCTGCTGGTATTCACGCTGTTATTCGCGGTGGTGGAAATGGGACGCCTGTACTTTACGGTCAGTGCGCTCGATGAAGCCGTGCGACGTGGGGCGCGCCTGGCGGCGGTATGCGATATCAGCGATCCGGTGGTATTGCGGCGGGCGATCTTCAATGCGGCGGAGGACGCGGGGACGAGCCAGTTGATTGGCAATCTGGGCACCGACAACCTGACGCTGACTTATCTGACTGAGGGCGGTGCGCAGGTGGCCAACCCCTCCGATACCAGCGGCGTCAATGGCTTCCGCGCCATTCGCTATGTCCAGGTGAGCTTGCAGAATTTCGTTTTCAATCTGTTCATTCCAGGGTTCGGTGTGCCGATTACCTTGCCTGTGTTCAGGGCGACCTTGCCGCGCGAAAGCCTCGGGCGTCGCTCCGATTCGACGGAGAAAACACAATGCTGAGTACAAAGGATATCCCGCTATCTACTGCAACCGGCAAATCCGGGCTGCGCCTGCTGATCAGCAGTCGTGATGCCGTGTCGTTGCGTGACTTGCAAAGCGTCTGCCAGCGGCTGCCTGGCCTTGAGGTGAGTACGCGGCTGGTGAGCAACGGCCACGTCGACCCGCTCTATGGCCTGGAGCGCCTACCCGACCTGCTGCTGGTGCGTGTCAGCCATTTATGGCGTGAAGAATTGTCGGCGCTGCTCCAGCGTCCGGCCAGTGAGCGTCCGCCGATGCTGGTGTGTGGCTCATTGAGTGAGCAGGACGGCATGCGCCTGGCGATGCAGGCCGGCGCCCGTGACGTGTTGCCGGAACCGCTGGTCGAGACTGAACTGGTCGCGGCCCTGAACCGCCTGGTGACAGAGATCCGGGCCGGTAGCGAGGGTGAGGGCAAACTGGTCGCGATAATGGGCGCCAAAGGCGGGTCCGGCACTACCTTGCTGGCCTGCAACCTGGCCCAGCAACTCAGCACCAGAGGTGGCACTACCTTGCTGCTGGACCTGGACCTGCAATTTGGCAGCGTGACCCATTACCTGGATGTGCAGCAGTCGCACAGTCACCTGGAGGTGTTGCAGCAGATCAAGGGCCTGGATGCGGTGGCGCTTCGCGGGTTCTGCAGTCACTTCAGCCCGACCCTGCATGTGCTGGGTGGCCGGGCGGGCGAGCTATGCCTGCCGCAGGATGCCCATACCGACCAGCTCGATGCGCTGCTGCAGTTGGCTCGAACCAGTTATGACTGGGTGGTGGTCGACCTGCCACGGCAAATCGATCACCTCACCAGCTCTGTACTGGAGCAGGCGGATCGTGTGTTTGTGGTGGCACAGCAGAGTGTCAGCCACTTGCGCGATGCCAGTTCCCTGGTGCGGATACTGCGCGATGACCTGGGGGTACGGGGCGAAAACCTGCAGGTGGTGGTCAATCGCTTTGACAAGTCCGCCGCCGTCAGCGTCAAGGACATTGGCGAGGCGCTGCGCTGCGCGAATCTGTTGAAACTGCCTAACGATTTCAACGCGGTCAGCCAGAGTCAGAACACCGGCGTCCCGTTGGGTTTGTGTGCGCCACGGTCACCGATCACTGTTGCGCTGAATCAGATGACAGACGAGTTGGTCGGTGTCCAGATAAGCAACAAACGGGGCTTACTCAATCGCGCCTTCCACCGTCTTTTCAGGGGATGAATCATGCTCAACGACATTCGTAATCGCTTGCGCAAACAGTCCGGAAAACCGGTCACCTCGCTGCATGGGCAACAGGACGAAAACCTGGAAGACCCGGCTGCAGAACTGATGGCGTGGGAGCGTGCAGCTCCGGACATTGTTTATGAGACCCGAAGCCAGGTCACCGTGGTGGAGGCCGAGTGGCGGGAAAAGATCTATCAGCAGCTACTCAAGGTCATGGACCTGTCGTTACTGGATACCCTTGAACAGGCCGATGCCGCACGACAGATCCGCGAGATTTGCCAGCGCCTGCTCGATGAACATTCTGCGCCGGTAAGCTCTGCCAGCCGCCAGTTGATCATCAAGCAGATCACCGACGAGGTGCTGGGGCTTGGCCCACTGGAGCCGTTGCTGGCCGATCACAGCGTGTCCGACATCCTGGTCAATGGCCATGCCTCGGTCTATGTCGAACGCTTCGGCAAGCTGCAGCGCACTGACGTGCGTTTTCGCGACGATCAGCATTTGCTGAATATCATCGACCGGATCGTTTCCAGTCTGGGCCGGCGTATCGATGAATCCTCGCCGTTGGTGGACGCCCGGCTCAAGGACGGTTCGCGGGTCAACGCAATCATCCCGCCGCTGGCCATCGACGGACCGAGCATGTCGATTCGCCGCTTTGCCGTGGACCTGCTCAATACCGACAGCTTGATCCAGGTCGGGACCTTGACCCCGGCCATTGCCCTGCTGCTCAAGGCGATTGTCCGTGGGCGCTTGAACGTGCTGATCTCCGGAGGGACCGGCAGCGGCAAGACCACGATGCTTAACGTGCTCTCCAGCTTCATTCCACTGAACGAGCGCATTGTCACGATCGAGGACTCGGCCGAGCTGCAACTGCAACAACCCCATGTGGTACGCCTGGAAACCCGTCCTTCGAATATAGAAGGGCGGGGCGAGGTGAGCCAGCGGGAGCTGGTGCGCAACAGTCTGCGGATGCGCCCGGACCGCATCGTTATCGGCGAAGTGCGGGGCGCCGAGGCGCTGGACATGCTGACGGCAATGAACACCGGTCACGACGGTTCGTTGACCACGATCCACGCCAATACCGCACGCGATGCATTGGGGCGTATCGAAAACATGGTGTCGATGACCGGCGCCACGTTCCCGATCAAGGCCATGCGTCAGCAGATTGCGTCGGCGATTGATGTGGTGATCCAGTTGGAGCGCCAGGAAGACGGCAAGCGGCGACTGGTCAGCGTGCAAGAGATCAACGGCATGGAAGGCGAGATCATTACCATGACCGAAATATTCTCCTTTGCCCGCCAGGGCATGGGCGAAAACGGCGAAGTGCTTGGCGAGTACCGGCCCAGCGGCATGATCCCGTCATTTCGCGATGTCTTGGCCAAGCGCGGTATCGAACTGCCGCTGACGATGTTCAGGCCTGAGTGGATGGAGGAGCGGCAGTCATGAACCAGATTCCCAGTGAATTCATTCTGGTCTTTCTCGGCATGGTGTTTATTGCCGTGTTCCTCCTGTCCCAAGGGGTGGTGGTGCCAGTGTTCGGCGAGGCCGGCAAGATGCGCAAGCGCATCCGTGGGCGTTTGCATGAACTGGAGAAGGTCAACCAGCTGCCGAACATGCAGACGGTGCTACGGCAGAAGTACCTCACGCGATTGTCTCCCATGGAGGCCTGGCTCGAGCAGTTGCCCTTCATGGAGTCCATCACCCAGATGATCGAGCAGTCCGGGCACGAGTACCGGGCCTATCGGGTGCTGCTGTTCGGGCTGTTGCTGGGGGGGGGCGCAGGTATTCTGGTGTGGATGATCTCTTCGGTCTGGTGGATGGCACTGGCAGTCTGCTTCGGGGTGTTCTGGCTGCCCCTGCTGAAGATTTCCCGTGACCGTGGCAAGCGTTTCGCGGCGTTCGAGGAGGGCCTGCCCGATGCCCTGGATGCCATGTGCCGGGCCTTGCGCGCCGGGCACCCGTTCAACGAAACCTTGCGCCTGGTGGGTGAGGAGCACAAGGGGCCGGTGGCGCATGAGTTCGGCCTGACCTTTGCCGACATCAACTATGGCAATGATGTGCGCCGGGCCATGCTCGGCCTGCTGGAGCGTATGCCGAGCATGACGGTGATGATGCTGGTGACCTCGATACTCATCCATCGCGAAACCGGCGGCAACCTGACGGAGGTGCTGGAGCGTTTGAGCCGGTTGATCCGCGGACGATTCCGCTTCCAGCGCAAGGTCAAGACCCTGTCGGCCGAAGGACGCATGTCGGCTTGGGTGCTGGTGGCCATTCCCTTCGTGCTGGCGATCGCGATTGTGCTCACCAGTCCGAGCTACATGCCCGTGCTGTTCAATGACCCCATAGGCCACAAGCTGATCATGGGCGCCTTCTGCGCCATGTTGATCGGGATTTTCTGGATACGCAAAATTATCCGGATTCAGGTTTAGGCGCCGGTCGCTACCGGGAGGTACAGATCATGGATTATTTGCTCGGGTTGTTCAGTCGGGTGACGGGTAACGAGGAGTTGGCGCGGCTGTTGTTCGTCGCTGCCATCGGTACCAGTACGATTCTGGCGGTGGTCACCGTGGCGTTGTTGTTGCTCGGTTTGCAAGACCCGGTGCAGCGTCGCCTGGCGCTGATCAAGCGTGGTGGTGCGGTGTCCGGGCAGGAGGCACCGGGCAACCTGCAACTGTTGCTGGAGCGGGTGGGGCAACGCTTTGGCTCGGCCGAATCGACCAAGGCCTCCGCGACCCAGATGCTGTTGATACATGCCGGCTACCGCTCGACTTCGGCGGTGCAGATGTACTGGGCGGCGCGCTTGCTGCTGCCGTTGGTGCTGATCGGTGTTGCGCTGCTGGTGTTACCGCTGATCAGTGGGCTCTCCCTGGCGTTGGGTATGCTGCTGGTGCTCTTGGTGGCGGGTATTGGATGGCTGGTGCCGGCATTCTATGTCAACAAGCGTAAACAGATGCGACAAGCCCGCTTGCGTGCTGCGTTTCCGGATGCCCTGGACCTGATGGTGGTGTGTGTGGAATCGGGCTTGGCCCTGCCCACAACCATTGAACGGGTGGCCGAGGAGATGGCGGTCAGTCAGATTGAGCTGGCGGAGGAACTGGCGTTGGTCAACGCGCAAATCCGTGCCGGGGTGACCAGTACCGAGGCTCTGAAACAACTGGCCGAGCGTACCGGGCTCGAGGATGTCCAGGGCCTGGTCAGTTTGTTGGCGCAGAGTATTCGCTTTGGTACCAGTGTGGCTGACACTCTGCGCATCTATGCCGACGAGTTCCGTGACCGGCGTACACAGGCGGCCGAAGAGATGGGCGCGAAAATCGGTACCAAGCTGATCTTCCCACTGATCTTCTGTTTATGGCCGAGCTTCTTCCTGGTCGCCATCGGGCCGGCCATGATCGGAGTGTTCAGGGCGTTCGGGAAAATGTGAGGCAGGCGTTGGCTGTTTGAGGGGTTTGCTATCGGAACATGGGGTGGAATAGGGGAGCGGAACATTCAATCCTGTCACCGTTGCGGCCCTGCGGCTGCCCCGCATTACCCTGTCCAGTCCTGAAACAGACTTACAGCCATTGCACCCTGACGCCCGATGCACAGCATCGGGCGTTTTGTATGTTGAGGGCGAGTGCGGTCGCTCCAGGCTGTAAAGGGTGATTGCCTCTCGCAGCATTCTCCGAGCCTGTCGCGATCACTTGCGGCAGGCTTGTCTTCAGCTGGTTGGGGTGACAGCGAAAGCGATGATGGCTGGCGCAAGCACGGGTGGCAGGCCCGCTTCCTGCGAACTCGCCACGGTGCTCACGCAAGACCTCGAACAAAGGATCCAGGTCTGGGCACTCTTGTCTTTAGCGCTGCTCGTGCATCAGTGAGAGCAGCTTGCGAGTGCCGATTGAGGCTTTGTGTCCTCGGATTTCACCCGCGATCGTTATGAGCTTCTCGCCTTTTCCGACCTGATCAACGACCGACAATTTAAACGTCAGCGAGTCATCTCGTTGGCCGAGCTTTGTATCCCTTCCCATTGCACTTTTCTGAGAAGGAAGCCTCAAGCTGAAAACTCAGCCAGCGCAAAAAAGTTGCCCCGGCCTGTTGGCCGGACAACATTGGAATACGCTTGTATTGAATGACGTCAGAGGCTGATGTGCCTCTGGCGTGACTCAGTCGCTGGTAATGTCTCCCGCCATATCCTGGTCATAAAACTCCGGAATCTTATAGGTGTAGCTATCGAGCCAGCGCTGCATGGCCAGGTCACGTTCGGTGGCCGAGGCGGTTTGCAGTTTAGGCGACGCCAGTACGCCGCGAATCTGCAGTTGCAACCATTGTTCCGTGCCTTGCTGTGGGACGGACGAGGGGCCCGGATCAATCGCCCAGGCGCTCGTGGACAGGCAGGTGATGCACATCAGAGCCAACTGTTTGGTCTTCATGTCAGTTCCTCGTAGGGTCTACTTGATCGCCGCCGTAGAGGCGCCGACCGCCTCTGCTACGCGATTGGGCGCGGGTTCCGTCGATTTACCCGAGGCCTTGAGCTTTTCCGCGCGAGCGTGAGCCTCCGAGACCTGGCTGGAGGTCAGGCTGGCGCGGGTCGCGAGTTCCGCGGCCTGCTTCCATTTATCCTGATAGATCAGCAGCGTGACCATGTTCAGGGCTGCCGGTGAATCTTCCTGCTTGAGCTCCAGGGCGGTCATGAACTCGAAGCGTGCTTCCTCTATCCGCCGTTGATTGAGGTAGACGACCCCCAGGTCATTGCGGATCTTCTCATCGGTGGGGTTCATTTTCGCCGCGCGCTCAAGGTGCGCTGTGGCGACCGCGTAATCACCGCGGGCAGCCGCCAACTGCCCCAAGCCATGTTCCCCTTCAGCGGTCAGGCAGGTGCCGATCAGGCTCTGATACAGCGGCCCGGCCTCGCTACGGCCGAGCATGCGCAGTACCCGCGCCTTGCGCAGGCGAACCTGGACCAGGTCATCCGGCAACCCGTCCAGGTTCGCCAGGCTGGCATACAGGCGGCCATCCTTGGCCATCTCTTCGGCCAGATTCAGCGACAACTCCTGGTCCGAGGTGGGCTTGGCGCAACTGGCAGGTTTCGAAGAGAAGCCGTTCGAGGCGCACCCAGCGAGCATCAAGCTCGCCGTTAGTGCAATGACTGCTTTCATCGAGTGTCCTCTGGTGATGCCCCCTTGAGTGCTCGGCCAGCGGTAACACGGCTCGTCGGCCAGGCGCTCAAGGTCAACGTCTTGACGGGGGAGGGTGAGAAAAGACCGATTCAGGCACCGGCTCATTGCGATAACCCGGTGCGTTTGTCGAAGTCGCCGTTTTCCAGGAAGAACATGCGGTAGAAATTCGGGTCGTAGTTGCGCAGTTGTTCGCCCGGCAACGAAGGCAGCTTCGCGTTGGCGGCCAGCGGCTGGACCAGGTGTGGCGTAACGATCATCAGCAGCTCGCGCTCTTCGCGGTTGATGGCGTTGTCACGGAAGAACGCGCCGAGCACCGGAATGTCGCCCAGTCCAGGAAACTTGTTCACTTGAGAGGAGTTGCGACTGCTGATCAAGCCGCTGATGACGAAGCTTTCGCCATCGGCCAGCGAGATGCTGGTATCGGTGCGTCGTATGGTGAGCGCCGGCACGGCGGTCCCGGCGATTTGCACGGCGTTGCTGAAGTCCAGTTCACTGACTTCCGGCGCCACTTTCAGGGAGATGCGATCACGCCCGATGATGGTGGGGGTCAGGGTCAGGCGGATACCGAACTCCTTGTACTCGATGGACACGTTGTCGCTGCCCGAACTGGGCACCGGGATCGGCACTTCACCACCGGCGAGAAAGCTTGCGCTCTGTCCGCTCAAGGCGACCAGGCTGGGCCGCGCCAGGGTGTAGGCGAAACCGCTGCCTTCCAGGGCGTTGATCATCACCAGGGTTTTGCCACCGAGATAGGAGAGGTTGAACGAATCGTTGTTGAATGGCAGCCTGGGCTGGACGATGCCGTTGATGGTGGGCACGGTTCTTGGCGAGCCGAACAGGAAGTTGCCGCGTTCTCCGAAAATCGAGGCCGAGGCTTCCTTGAGTTTGGTACGGCTGACTTCAACGAAGCGGATGTCGGTCTGCACCTGGCTGGGCAACATTGAGTCGTCGGTAGGTCCCGTCGCCACACTGGTCAGTGCGGCGGTCGCCTTGCCCTTGACGAATATCATGCTTTGGCGTGGTGTGGGGGAGCAGGCGGTCCAGACCATCAGGCTGGTGGCACCCGGGGCGATACCCGTGAGGATGAAAGCACTACCGCTGCTGGTTTGCACGTCGGCGACTTTCGGGTCGCCCACCGCCAGTTGCGTCACCGGAACGGGCATGCGCAGCTCGCTCTGCAGCCCTTGGCCGACTTCATACACGGCGGGTAAATTGGCCAGTTGCGCGCAATTGCTCGGCGCAGCCTGGGCGGTATCCACACTAAGGCCCACCCACAGCAGGCCATGGAAAACTCGCTTGAAAGCGGGCAGGGTACGATAGTTCATTAAGTGCATCCTCGCTGAATACGTAGATTTTCCTGGGTGCTGTGCATAGCCGAGCCCCGGACACGGGTCGGGCCGACCGGTGAAGTGATCTCGGTAAACGGGATGAGAGTGAGAAATATTCCTGGGGACGGGAGCCGTGAGGCCTGGTTCACACGCCCGGTCAAGCCGACGGCAGTCAGGGGGCAAGCCAGGAACAAACGGGCCAGGATCATAGTGTGGTAGTTCCTTATGCCAATCCGCTAATTGATCACTGAACGAAACGTATGCGACTTGCACCAGCAAGACGTTCTCCTTGTTTGAAAGTAGTTCAAACAAGGCAAACCGCCATATTGCAAAGAAAAGCTTTCGTTAAAAAATCAGGAACACTTCTGAAAGCAGGGACTTGGGGAGAGGTGTTGCCACGGTTTCTGGGTCTTCTACGCAAAGTGGACAGCTTAGTTCAGGGATTTTCGGGCACGCTTTTTTTTATTCCACCGCTCAAAAAATTCGTACATCGAGCGGCATTGGTTGACGCGCGGTGATCCTTTTTCTACAGCGCAACAGCCCCCCCATTGCGGTAATGCTGTTCAGTTAAGGATAGGGTTGCTCAATGCATCCCCGTGGCGAGCGAGCTTGCTCGCGCTGGGCTGCAGAGCAGCCCCGAAAACTATCGTCGAGCTCGTTCTGAAAGACCGTAGTCGCTTTGTTGGGTGCGCTTCGCGCACCAGCGCGAGCAAGCTCGCTCGCCACGGGTCTCTCACCCGCTTCAAGCCTTTCTTAACTGAACAGCATTGCCCCATTGCGGGGTATTTCTACACGCCGTGCCGTTCTTCAGGTTGTTACCGAATGCACTGACTCGGTGCAAAACGCGATGGAGGTAACAGTCGCGAGCGCGCTGCAGTGCTCCTCGAAAATCGCTTCTCGATGCTTGATACCCTTATTCCAGAGCCTCTGATCTTGTTTTGTGCGGAGTGAATCAGCCAGTGGTTGATGAGTTGGCTGACTGATTGCATATGCTTGTACGTACAAGTAAGTGTATGTGCGTGGGAGTTGCCGGCAGGCACCGACGTACAGGACTGCTTAAAGCATGTGCTTGAGATGGGTTCGGGGTCGGAGGCGTTGCGTGCATTCCGGGAGTAGTACCCGCGCGCACAAGCGCCCTAGTGGTTTTCAGGAGTTGAATAATAATGAAAAAAACATTGCTGACCCTCTCTGCGCTGACGTTGTGCATGGCTACAGGCCTGGCAACGGCCAAGGAATACAAGGAACTGCGTTTTGGTGTCGATCCGTCCTACGCGCCGTTTGAATCCAAAGCGGCCGATGGCAGCCTGGTAGGCTTCGATATCGATCTGGGTAACGCGATTTGCGCCGAACTGAAGGTCAAGTGCAAATGGGTCGAAAGCGATTTCGACGGCACGATTCCGGGTCTGAAAGCCAACAAGTTCGACGGTGTGATCTCTTCGATGACCGTGACACCGGCCCGTGAGAAGGTCATCGACTTCTCCAGTGAGCTGTTCTCCGGCCCGACCGCGCTGGTGTTCAAGAAAGGCGCCAGCCTCAGCACCGACCCGGATTCCCTGAAGGGCAAGAAAGTCGGTTACGAGCAGGGAACTATTCAAGAGGCCTACGCCAAGAAAATACTGGACAAGGCAGGGGTGCAGACCCAGGCCTACGCCAACCAGGACCAGGTCTACGCGGACCTGATTTCCGGTCGCCTCGACGCCTCGATCCAGGACATGCTGCAAGCCGAACTGGGTTTTCTGAAGTCGCCGCAAGGCGTGGGCTTCGAGGTCAGCCCACCGGTCGACAGCGAGCTGTTACCCGCCAAGACCGCAGTGGGTATCGCCAAGGGCAATACCGAGCTCAAGGCCCTTATCGATAAAGGCATCAAGGCGCTGCACGATGACGGCACCTACGCCTCGATCCAGAAGATGCACTTCGGTGATCTGAATCTCTACAGCGGCAAATAACGCCCCGCGCCCGTCCCCGGATGGGCGCTTTTTTATCGCTATAGGTCCTCAATTATGTTCGAAGCTGTGCTACAGACACTCGGGCTTTCCGCATTCAGTTTGCAGGGTTTTGGCCCTCTGCTGCTGGAAGGCACCTGGATGACCGTCAAGTTATCGATACTGTCGCTGTTGCTGAGCGTTGTGCTCGGCCTGATCGGTGCCAGCGCCAAGCTCTCCAGCGTCAAGCTGTTGCGCATTCCGGCCCAGCTCTACACCACGCTGATTCGCGGCGTGCCGGACCTGGTGCTGATGCTGCTGATTTTCTACAGCCTGCAAACCTGGCTCACCAGTTTCACGGTGGTCATGGACTGGGAATACATCGAGATCAATCCCTTTGGTGCGGGGATCATCACCCTGGGCTTCATCTATGGTGCCTATTTCACCGAGACCTTTCGTGGCGCGATCCTCGCCGTGCCCCGTGGGCAGATGGAGGCGGCCACCGCCTATGGCTTGAGCCGCGCCCAGCGTTTTCGCTTCGTGGTCTTCCCGCAAATGATGCGCTTTGCCCTGCCGGGTATCGGCAACAACTGGATGGTGATTCTCAAGGCCACCGCGCTGGTGTCGATCATCGGTCTGGCCGATCTGGTCAAGGCGGCCCAGGACGCTGGCAAAAGCACCTATCAACTGTTCTTTTTCCTGGTGTTGGCGGCGCTGATCTACCTGGTGATCACCAGCGCGTCGAACGTTGTCCTGCGCTGGCTTGAACGGCACTACGCGGCAGGCACCCGGGAGGCTGTACGATGATTGAACTCATGCAGGAATACTGGAAACCGTTTTTCTATAGCGACGGTTACCACATCACCGGCCTGGCCATGACCCTGTGGTTGCTCAGTGCCTCGATCCTCATCGGTTTCCTGGTGTCGATCCCGCTGTCCATCGCCCGGGTTTCCGACAGGTTCTACGTGCGTCTGCCGGTGCAGTTCTACACCTACCTGTTCCGCGGGACGCCGCTCTACATCCAGCTTCTGATCTGCTACACCGGGATCTACAGCCTGGCGGCGATCCGCGCGCAGCCGGTGCTGGATGCGTTCTTTCGCGATGCGATGAACTGCACCATCCTGGCGTTTGCCCTGAACACCTGTGCCTACACCACGGAGATTTTTGCCGGGGCGATTCGCAGCATGGCCCACGGCGAAGTCGAAGCGGCCAAGGCCTATGGTCTGACCGGCTGGAAGCTGTATGCCTACGTGATCATGCCCTCGGCATTGCGTCGTTCGCTGCCGTACTACAGCAACGAAGTGATCCTGATGCTGCACTCGACCACCGTGGCCTTTACCGCGACCATCCCGGACATTCTGAAAGTCGCCCGCGACGCCAACTCCGCGACCTTCCTGACCTTCCAGTCGTTCGGTATTGCCGCGTTGATTTACCTGGCGGTCACCTTTGCGCTCGTCGGCCTGTTCCGACTGGCTGAACGCCGCTGGCTGGCCTTTCTCGGCCCGGCTCACTAAGACTTCCCGTTGAGGATGCTTGCGCACATGTACAAATTGACGATTGAAGACCTGCACAAGAGTTACGGCAACCACGAAGTACTCAAGGGCGTTTCGCTGAAGGCCAATACCGGTGATGTGATCAGCCTGATCGGCGCCAGCGGTTCGGGCAAGAGTACCTTCCTGCGCTGCATCAATTTTCTCGAGACCCCCAACGACGGCGCCATGAGCATGGACGGCAAGCCGATTCGCATGGTCAAGGATCACCACGGCATGCGCGTGGCGGACGATGCCGAACTGCAACGACTGCGCACGCGCCTGGCGATGGTGTTCCAGCATTTCAACCTGTGGGGCCACATGACCGTGCTGGAAAACATCACCATGGCCCCGCGCCGGGTGCTGGGCGTGAGTAAAAAGGACGCTGAAGAGCGTGCTCGCCGTTATCTGGACAAGGTCGGCCTGCCCGCCCGGGTCGCGGACCAATACCCGGCATTTCTCTCCGGTGGCCAGCAGCAGCGCGTGGCTATTGCCCGGGCATTGGCCATGGAGCCGGAAATCATGCTGTTCGACGAGCCGACCTCGGCCCTGGACCCGGAACTGGTGGGCGAAGTGCTCAAGGTGATCCAGGGGCTGGCCGAAGAAGGCCGGACGATGATCATGGTTACCCACGAAATGAGCTTCGCGCGCAAAGTGTCCAACCAGGTGCTGTTCCTGCATCAGGGGCGGGTCGAGGAACAGGGCGCACCAGAAGCGGTGCTGGGCAATCCGAAGAGCGAGCGTCTGCAGCAGTTCCTCAGCGGTAACCTCAAGTAACAGGCCGCGCTGTCAGGCCGGAGAGCAACTGCCCGTTGCTCTCCGGCCTGCGGATTCACAGCGAGAGCATCAAGCGCCCGGCAAACAGGATCAGGATCACGCCCATGGTCCTTTCGAACCAGTGGCCCATGCGCATGAACAACACCCGCACCCGGCTGCTTGAAAAGAACAACGCCACAATCACGAACCACAGGGCGTTGACGAAGCACATCCACAGCCCGTACAGCGCCTGCACCTGCAAGGGGGTCGTGGCGCTGATGAGGGTGGTGAATATCGCCAGGAAGAACAGCGTTGCCTTGGGGTTGGTGGCGTTGGTCAGAAAACCCGTGGTGAATGCCTTGAACAGGGTTTGCTGTTCCAGGGATTGCTCCACCACGTTCTCGCCTTCGACCGTCGACTTGGGTTTGCTGCGCAGCAGGCTCACGCCGAGGTACAGAATGTAGGCGCCCCCCACCACCTTGGCCACTGTCAGCAGCCAGGGCGTGGTGTGCATCAATGCGCCCACTCCCAGCAAGGTATAGAGCACATGCACCGAAATGCCGGCGCCAATACCCAACGCCGTGCAGATCCCGACCACGCGCCCGAACCGCACGCTCTGGCGGATGGTTACCGCAAAATCAGGTCCCGGTGCGACGACGGCCAGAAAATGAATGGTCGCCAGCGCCAGGAATTCGCCTAGGTAATTCGAAAGCATTTCAACTCCAAAAGGTCAGGGGGGAGGCATTGCCGCGATAGCCGACAAAGAACGACAGGCTCAATCGTGGATCGGCCAGTCCCGGTGTCACCGCGTGCATGCGGCGTGAATTGAACATGATGAAATCGCCGGGCCGCGGAACGATCTCCAGGGTGGGCGGGCCGAGCAGGGCCGGGTCGATGCCGTAGCTGTCGCCGCGCATTTCATCGAACCGTTCGGGTGAGATGTCGTGGTCCCAGATCTGCAGGGCGCCTCCTGCGGTGGGCATGTTCAGGTAGAGGTTGCAGGCAAATTGCGCCTCCAGGCTGCGGGCCTGAAAACTGTCGGGTGCGTCCTTGGCGAAAATGTCGTGGTGAGCCAGGAAGCACACCCCGGGCTTGACCACTCGGGACAGGCCTGCGTACATCTTGCGACCGTACAGGGTTTCCAGGTGCGCGCCGGCTGGCCATGCCTCGTCGAGCAGGCAGCGCAGGGTGTCGACGGGGGAGGAGTAGGGCGCGCAACGGGCACGCAGTTCGGCAGTGTTGGCACTGGCGCGCTCGAAATAGTCTTCGATCAGCGGTGGCTGGTTTTGCGCTTCGTAGAACGCCATGCCGATGCGTCCGATACTGGGAGCGTTGATGTAGCCCTCGAAACCGGGCGCGAGAATCTTGTTGCCGATCTGGAGGGCGAGCGGTCCGGGGAGAAAGTGCTTGAGCCGGATGGCGAGCACTTCTTCGTTGGCCAGTTTTTGTAGGCAGGTCTCATCGAGACATCCGACGTCAAGCATCATGTCTTAGGTCCATCTAGCAGAGAGTCATCAAGCCTGCGAGTGCAGGCCCACCGGCTTCAGGCAATGACGCGGGCCCAAGCGTAGCGTCATCGCCGAATGACTCAGTTCACGTCGTAGCGAACTGAAAGGGCGCCTTTCTTTTGCGAAAGGGAAGCAATAGTGACCGTGCCTAATTCCTGCAGGCGCCGTACATGGGTGCCGCCACAGCCATAGGCGGGCAGCTCGCCGAAACCGATTTCCCGCGCGCCTTCGCGCAGCGAGGTCAAGCGCGGCAGGTCATTGGCAATCCACTGGGCCAGGGTGTTCTGGAGCGTCTCGACGTTGAGCTCCTGTGGCGCCTGGCCCGGCATGAACGTCACGCGACCCTCGCCAGGCCAGTGATGGGCCTTGACGGGAATCCAGCCCAGGGATTCGGCACAGTGACCAATCAGATGCCCGGCCGAATGCAGGCGGGTATTGAGTTGTCGACGCGGCTCGTCGACCTGTATCCGGGTCATTCCCGGGGCAACCGGCTGGTCGACATAGTGCACGATCCGGTCCGCTTCCTGGGTGACGCGCAGGACCTGGCTGTCACCTATCCACCCGGTGTCACAGGGTTGACCGCCACCCTGGGGATGGAACAGCGTCGCTCGCAGCACGACGGCAAACTCGTTTTCGCAGGGCGTACATTCCAGGACTTCCACGTTGGCCTTGAGGTCATCACTATGGAAAAAGAGGCGAAGCGTCATATTCCACGGCCTTACTAAAATTTCTATTTTTTATTATATGTACCGCCGAATTACGTGATAATCCGTTTAAACATCAAAGGACTGTTGTGCTGTGAGCATAAATCTACCGCTACCGTTGCTGGGTGAAATGGCGATTTTCGTCAAGGTCGTCGAGACCGGCAGCTTCTCCGAAGCCGCCCGGCAGATGGGTTCGTCACCCTCAGCGGTGAGCCGCAGCATTTCGCGCCTGGAGAAAGCCCTGGCCACCCGCTTGCTTCAGCGCACCACGCGTAAATTGCGCTTGAGTGACGGCGGAGAGGAGGTGTTCAAGCGGTGCCAGGAGATGGTCAGCGCCGCCCGCTCGGTGATGGAAATCAGTGGTCAGTTCACCCAGGAGGCCGAAGGGCTGGTGCGGGTCAGCGTACCGAAGGCGGTGGGACGGTTCGTGATTCATCCCCACATGCCGGAATTTCTTCGCCGTTATCCCAAGGTCGATGTAGAACTGCTGCTGGAGGATCGCCAGGTTGACCTGATCGACGATCATGTCGACCTGGCCATTCGCATTACCGATCGCCCGCCCGCGGGATTGGTGGGGCGGCAACTGCTGACCATCGACCACATGCTGTGCGCGACACCCCAGTACCTGGCCGAGCACGGCACGCCCACCCATCCCCATGACTTGCTCAACCACAGTTGTGTTTACCTGGGCGAAACCCCAAGCGATGCGCGCTGGAAGTTCAAGAAGGGCAGCAAAGCCGTCACCGTCGGCGTGCGTGGCCGATATGCGGCCAATCACACTGGCGTGCGCCTGGGGGCCGTGTTGCAGCACATCGGCATTGGCAGCCTGCCGTACTTCACGGCGCGCCATGCCCTGGAACAAGGCCTGATCGTACAGGTACTGCCGGACTGGACCTTTCTGGCCTCCTATCATGGCGGGGCCTGGTTGCTGCATTCGCCAACACGCTACCTGCCGCCCAAGCTGCGGGTACTGATCGACTATCTGGTGGAGTGCCTGGAGAAGGAGCCGACCCTGAGCAACCCGGGCAAGTCCGGTGGTTCAGGCAAGCTCTCGGCGCAGTACGAGTTGCCCGAGAGTGACGGGTTGTACTGACAGCCAGGATTCATGGCCACAAAAAAGGCCCGCCGGTCGAACCGTGCGGGCCTGTTGCGTCACTGAGCGCAGATCAGTGCTTGCTGTCCTGGTTCGACAGCGCCAGTAGTTGCTTTTCCTGGTTCCAGTCAAACGGCTCATCGTTCTGCTCGGCCTCATAACGACGTTCTTCGAGGGCCTGGTACAGATCGATTTCATCGTCCGGCATGTAGTGCAGGCAGTCACCGGCGAAGAACCACAGCAGGTCCCGTGGTACCAGGTGGGCAATTTGCGGGTAGCGTTGGATCACCTGGCACAGCAGGTCCTGGCCCAGGTACTGGCTTTCGATCGGATCGATCGGCAACGAGGCGCGCAGTTCGTCGAAGCGCTCCAGAAACAGCGCGTGGCTTTCTTCCGGAACCTGCTCGGCTTCACCGACAGCGACCAGAATACTGCGCAGGAGGTCGAGCTGGACGAGAGTTTGGTCGAGCATAACGGGAGTCCTCTAGAACTAAAGCAAAACGGGCGCCGGAGTATATAGCTCCGACGCCCGCATTTCATCATTGAACCGCTGGGCGTGCCGTTGCTTTATCGGATCTTGCCCTCTGCCAGCTCCAGTTGCTCCTTGGAAAAGTCATCGACATCGATCACTTTACGCCGCGCCACTTCGGCCTCGCGCAGGCTTTGCGCCTCTATCAGTTGCAGCACGCCGGCTTCCAGCGCGGCATCGATGAGGGGCTCTCCGGCAGCCGGTTTGAACTGCCCGCTCCTGAGTGCGTTGTGCAGCTTTTTCTGCAGCGGCTGTACAGCGCTCAACAGGTCGCAGGCCTGTTGCAGGACGCCAACCGGGTCCTCGAGCGATTGTGGACGGTAACAACCGCCCAGCAGTTCTTCGAGGGTTGGATCGCCTTTGGCGCGACCGATCACCGCCGCGACCTCGGCCGCGAGTGCGTCCGATGGGCCCTTGTGGCGCCGACCGAACGGAAACACGATGACCCGTAGCAGGCAGCCCAATACCTTGCTCGGGAAGTTGCTCAGCAATTCATCGAGCGCGCGCTCGGACTGTCCCAGGCTTTCCTCCATGGCCCAGGTAAACAGGGGCGTCATGTGCTGCGGCGAATCGAGGTCGTGATAACGCTTGAGCGCGGCGGAGGCCAGGTACAGGTTGCTCAGTACATCGCCCAGGCGGGCCGACAGGCGTTCGCGACGTTTCAGTTCACCCCCCAGCAGCATCATGCTCAGGTCGGCCAGCAGGGCGAAGGCCGCGGCCTGACGGTTGAGGGCACGGCAGTAGCGCTGGCTGAGCCTGTCTCCCGGGGCGCGTTCGAAGTGGCCAGCACCGAGATTGAGCATCAGGGTGCTGGCAGCGTTACCCAAGGCAAATCCGATGTGCTTGAGCAACAGGCCATCGAACTCCTTGAGTGCCTGGTCCTTGTCTTCGCGGCTGGCGAGGGCCATTTCCTGGAGTACGAATGGATGGCTGCGGATCGCGCCCTGGCCGAAGATCATCAGGTTGCGCGACAGAATGTTCGCGCCTTCGACGGTGATGAAGATCGGCGCGCCGTTCCAGCTGCGACCCAGGTAGTTGTTGGGGCCCATGATGATCGCCTTGCCACCGTGGACATCCATCGCATGGCTGATGCATTCGCGCCCGCGCTCGGTGAGGTGGTACTTGAGGACCGCCGACAACACCGACGGCTTTTCTCCAAGGTCCAGCGCGGTGGCCGTCAGCATGCGCGCCGCGTCCATCATCCAGGCGTTGCCAGCGATACGCGCCATGGCTTCCTGAATACCTTCGAAGGCCGCGAGCGGGACGTTGAACTGCTCGCGGACCTGCGCGTACTGGCCCGTCACCAGGCTGGTGAACTTGGCGGCACCGGTGCCGACGGCCGGCAGCGAAATCGAGCGCCCGACCGACAGGCAGTTCATCAGCATCATCCAGCCTTTGCCGAGCATTTCCTGGCCGCCGATAATGAAATCCAGTGGTACGAACACGTCCTTGCCTGAGTTCGGGCCGTTCATGAACGAGGCGCCGAGGGGCAGGTGACGACGGCCGATTTCCACGCCGGCGATATCGGTGGGGACCAGCGCGAGGCTGATGCCCAGGTCTTCCTGGTCGCCCAGCAGATGGTCCGGGTCATAGGCCTTGAATGCCAGGCCGAGCAGGGTGGCGACCGGTCCCAGGGTGATGTAGCGCTTTTCCCAGTTCAACCGCAGGCCCAGGGTTTCCTGGCCTTCCCATTGGCCCTTGCAGATCACCCCGGTATCGGGCATCGAGCCTGCATCGGAGCCGGCCAGGGGGCCGGTCAGCGCAAAGCAGGGGATGTCATCGCCGCGAGCCAGGCGGGGCAGGTAGTGGTTTCGTTGTGCTTCGGTGCCGTAGTGCAGGAGCAGTTCGGCCGGGCCAAGGGAGTTGGGGACCATCACGGTGGACGCCAGGTCGCCACTGCGGGTGGCCAGCTTCATCGCCACTTGCGAGTTGGCGAAGGCCGAAAACCCCTTGCCGCCATACTCTTTGGGAATGATCAGGGCAAAAAACCCGTTCTGCTTGATGTGCGCCCAGGCCTCGGCCGGCAGGTCCATGGTCTGGCCGATTTGCCAGTCGCTGACCATCGCGCACAAGGCTTCAGTCGGGCCATCGATGAAGGCCTGCTCTTCTTCGCTTAACTGCGCCTTGGGGTAGGCCAGCAGTTTGTTCCAGTCCGGGCGACCGCTGAACAGCTCGCCATCCCACCAGACCGTGCCGGCATCGATCGCGTCGCGTTCGGTTTGTGACATCGGCGGCAGGGTTTTCTGGAACCAACTGAACAGCGGCGCACTTAACAACTTGCGGCGCAGGTCCGGCAGCAGCAGGGGAGCGGCCACGGCCGCGAGCATGATCCAGAATATCAATAGCAACCAGCCGGGTGCGCGACTCACGACGCCCATCGCCACCAGGTAGACCGCAACGATGCCCAGGGCGGGCAGCGGCGCGGTGCGGCGGTGAGCCAGCCAGGCGATCCCGATCGCCAGTACCAGTATCCACAACAGCAACATAGTCAATCCTCCGTGAAACCAAGGGCAAAACCACTTCCAGAGCGTAGACGGCATCTGTAAAGGGGGGGCAGTCCGGCGTGTTTGAATCCGTGAGAGACAGGATGAGTGGCTAATGTCAGTCAGTTAAGGCGAGGGTTGCTCAATACATCCCCGTGGCGAGGGAGCTTGCTCCCGCTGGGTTGCGCAGCAGCCCCAAAACGATCGCCGAGTTCATTCTGAAAGACCGCTGTAGCATTGTCTGGGGGGGCTTCGCTTCCTGAGCGGGAGCCAGTTCCCTCGCTTCAAGACATTTTTGACTGGCCCGCATCAGGGTGGGTGGCAGCGTTGTCGGGGCCGACGAAAACCTTGGAAGAGCACGCAACAAACGCTGATGTTTGGCCGAAATGTCGTTATCTCTGTGCTGAAGGTGTCGCTAGACTCGGGGCTTCTCCAGGAGATTGTTCTCATGCATGAGTATCTGAGTCCCGGCCGCTTCATCGATAGTGACCACCCTGCGGTGGTGGAGTTCGCCGAAAAACACCGTGGCAGCAGCCGTGACCCGATCGAGCAGGCAATCAACCTGTATGGCGCGGTGCGCGAGGCGGTGCGCTACAACCCCTATACCTTCAGCCGGGATCCGGCGACCTTGCGCGGCAGCTATGCGCTGGCGACCGGCGAAAGCTACTGCGTGCCCAAGGCCACGTTGCTGGCAGGCTGTGCCCGGCATTGCGGCATCCCCGCACGCATCGGCCTGGCGGACGTACGCAATCACTTGTCGACGCCGCGCCTGATCGAGCTACTCAGGAGCGATGTGTTCGCCATGCACGGTTATACCGAGCTGTATCTGCAGGGGCGCTGGGTCAAGGCTACGCCGGCGTTCAATGCCAGGCTCTGCGAATTGTTCGATGTGCCACCGCTGGAGTTCGATGGGCGCAACGACAGCGTGTTTCACCCCTTCAATCGCCAGGGGCTGCAGTCGATGGAGTACCTGGTCGACCATGGCCAGTTTGTCGATGTGCCCGAGGATTTCTTTTTCAAGCACCTTGAGCAGTGCTATCCGCATTTGTTCGGCGATCAGTCGCCAGCCTTGCTGGGTGATATGCAGAGCGATTTGAGCCGGGCCTGATCCGGCGTAGACTCCCTCGGCATTCATCCATTGAGGGGCGGTCATGCTGAAGATCTGGGGACGGAAGAATTCATCGAATGTCAGGAAGGCGTTGTGGGCGGCCGAGGAGCTTGGCCTGAATTATCAGGCTCTGGACGCAGGCGGCGCCTTCGGTGTGGTCGATACCCCGGAGTATCGGGCGATGAACCCCAACGGTCGCATACCGGTCATTGAGGATGACGGCTTCGTGTTGTGGGAGTCGAATACCATAGTGCGCTACCTCATGGCCCGTCATGCCGGTGATTCGTTCTGGTATCCGGCCGACCTGCAGGCCCGCGCGACAGCGGAAAAGTGGATGGACTGGACCACGTCCAGCTTTGCCGACCCGTTTCGCACGGTGTTCTGGGGCGTGTTGCGCACGCCGGCCGAACAACAGGATTGGGGGGCGATCAAGGCCGCCATCGCTACCTGCGAGGGTTTGCTGTCGATGGCCGACCAGGCGCTGGCCGACAAGCCTTACTTGTCCGGTGATGACATTGGCATGGGCGATATTCCCCTGGGCAGCTTCATTTATGCCTGGTTCGAAATGCCGATCGAGCGTGCGCCGCAGCCGCACCTGCATGCCTGGTACCAGCGCCTGAAGCAGCGCCCGGCCTACCGCAAGGCGGTCATGACTGCGTTGACTTAATACTGACTATCAACACAGGTGACTGTACTTGTGCGGCGCCGCCAAGCACCATTGCGCTCATGCGTCGCGGTTGTCTTGCTCGCCGCCGCCCTTGTTTGTTTCTTACTTCTCCTTCTTGGTGCGTAAATCCGCTATGAGTTCTGCTCTGTCCATCCGGCAGCTAACCAAAACCTACGGCAACGGTTTCCAGGCCCTGAGTGGTATCGATCTGGATGTCGCCGAAGGTGACTTTTTCGCCTTGCTCGGCCCCAATGGCGCCGGCAAATCAACGACCATCGGTATTCTGTCGACCCTGGTGAACAAGACCAGCGGCACGGTGAATATCTTTGGCCACGACCTGGACCGCAACCCGGCCGCGCTCAAGCGCAGCATCGGGGTGGTGCCACAGGAATTCAACTTCAACCAGTTCGAAAAGACCTTCGATATCGTGGTGACCCAGGCGGGTTACTACGGCATCCCGTCCAGGGTTGCCAAGGAACGTGCCGAGCAATACCTGACCCAACTCGGTCTGTGGGACAAGCGCGATGTGCCGTCGCGCTCGCTGTCGGGCGGCATGAAGCGTCGCCTGATGATTGCCCGGGCGCTGGTACACGAGCCACGCCTGCTGATCCTCGACGAACCGACCGCCGGCGTGGACATCGAACTGCGGCGCTCGATGTGGAGCTTCCTGACCGAGCTGAACAAGAAAGGCATCACCATCATCCTCACCACCCATTATCTGGAGGAGGCTGAACAACTGTGCCGCAACATCGGCATCATCGACCACGGCACGATCGTCGAAAACACCAGCATGCGTAACCTGCTCGGCCAGTTGCATGTCGAAACCTTCCTGCTGGACCTCAAGCACGATATGAAGGTCGCACCGCAGTTGATCGGCTACCCGAGCCGCCTGCTGGACAGCCATACCCTGGAAGTCCAGGTCGATAAGGCCGTTGGCATCACGTCGCTGTTCGGTCAACTGGCCGCGCAGCACATCGAAGTGCTGAGCCTGCGCAACAAAACCAATCGCCTTGAGGAGCTGTTCGTGTCCCTGGTGGAGAAAAACCTGGCGAAGGTGGCCGTATGAGTTCCGAACTGCAACCCAACCTCGTCGCACTCAACACCATTGTTTACCGCGAGGTCCGGCGTTTTACGCGGATCTGGCCGCAGACCCTGCTGCCGCCGGCCATTACCATGGTCTTGTACTTCGTGATCTTCGGTAATCTGATTGGTCGGCAGATCGGCGATATGGGTGGCTTCACCTATATGGAGTACATCGTGCCGGGCCTGATCATGATGTCGGTGATCACCAACTCCTACGGCAACGTGGTGTCGAGTTTCTTCGGCAGCAAGTTCCAGCGCTCCATCGAGGAACTGATGGTGTCACCGGTTTCGCCCCACACCATCCTGATCGGCTACACTCTGGGCGGTGTGCTGCGCGGGTTGATGGTCGGGATCATCGTGACCTTGCTGTCGCTGTTCTTCACTGACCTGCAGGTGCATCACCTGGGGGTGACTATCCTGGTGGTGGTGCTGACGGCGACGATCTTCTCGTTACTGGGGTTTATCAACGCGGTCTTTGCGCGCAATTTCGACGATATCTCGATTATCCCGACCTTCGTGCTGACGCCGCTGACTTACCTGGGCGGGGTGTTCTACTCGATCAGCCTGTTGCCGCCGTTCTGGCAGACGGTGTCGTTGGCCAACCCGGTGCTGCACATGGTCAATGCCTTCCGCTACGGCATCCTGGGTGTCTCGGACATCAGGATCAGCATCGCCATCACCTTCATGCTGGTTGCCACCGTGGTGCTGTACGTCGGCTGTGCACGGCTGCTGGTCAGCGGGCGGGGGATGCGGACGTAACCGCTTGCACCGGGTAATGAAAAAACGGCACCTCAAGAGGTGCCGTTTTTGCGTTCTACATCCGGCTTTTCTTACGCCGCGTCCATTGCCGGCCGACCCACCAGCGCCAGTAGGTCATGGTCATGCAGTAGGCCAGGGCACCCAGTACCAGGCCCGCCACCACCGATCCCAGCAGGAATGGCTGCCAAAGGCTCGTCAGTTCGCCGCTGATCCATTCCCAGGTCAGTTCGTCCGGCAGGCTGCGCGCCGGTACATTCATCAGCCAGGCGCCGGTCTGATAGGTGCAGAAAAACACCACGGGCATGGTGATCGGATTGGTCAGCCAGACCAGGCTCACCGCAATCGGAATATTGCCGCGCACCGAGATCGCAAGGGCGGCCGCCACCAGCATCTGCATGGGAATCGGCAAAAAGGCGGCGAACAGACCCACGGCCATGGCCCGGGCAACCGAATGCCGATTGAGGTGCCAGAGGTTGGGATCATGCAGCAGTGTGCCGAGAAAGCGTAAGGATTTGTGTTCCCTGATGCTGGTCGGGTCTGGCATGTAGCGTTTGAATAAGCGCCGGGGCATAGGGCTTCTCGGTCAGATCAAGCGGCAAGTATGCCCGGATTCTACTGAGCGCCAATTCAGACTTTGTGACAATTAATAAACGCGGGCCTCTGTGACTCGGCTAATCCAAGAGAGGGAACTCTCAAGGACGGGCTTATGCGCACAGGGATGTTGGCGCTCGCGTTGGGTCTGTTGACCCTGGTTTTTTTACCGGTGCTACCGTCGGTCGGGCTGTTGCTGCTGTTAGCGGTGCTGGCCTTGATGCTGCTGCCGTTTCGCACCTATGCACTGGCGTTTTTTCTGCTGGGTTTTACCTGGGCATGCGCCAGCGCCCATTGGGCACTGACTGACCGCCTGGCACCTGAGCTCGACGGCCAAACCCGCTGGGTCGAGGGGCGGGTGGTTGGCTTGTCGAAAAACACCCCAGGTGCGGTGCGCTTTGAGTTGGCCGATGGCCAGGCGCGAGCTACGCAGCTACCGAGCCTGATGCGACTGGCCTGGTACGGCGGCCCGCCGGTCAACAGTGGCGAGCGCTGGCGCCTGGCGGTGAAGTTGAAGCGCCCGGCAGGTCTGCTCAATCCCCATGCCTTTGATTACGAGGCCTGGTTGTTGGCGCAACGCATCGGTGCCACGGGAACGGTCAAGGACGGGCAATTGCTCAGGCCGGCGCAAGGGGCCTGGCGTGATGCCATTCGCCAGCGCCTGCTGGCGGTGGACGCCCAGGGGCGCGCGGCGGCGCTGGCGGCGTTGGTGCTGGGCGATGGATCCGGATTAAGCCGCGATGACTGGCGCGTACTGCAGGACACCGGCACCGTGCATTTGCTGGTGATCTCCGGGCAGCATATCGGCTTGTTGGCGGGCATGGTGTACCTGCTGGTGGCGGGGTTGGCGCGTTACGGGCTGTGGCCCCGACGCTTGGCGTGGCTGCCGTGGGCGTGCGGCCTGGCGTTTGCGGCGGCGCTGGGTTACGGGCTGCTGGCCGGGTTCCAGGTACCGGTGCGCAGGGCGTGCGTGATGATCGGGCTGGTGTTGTTGTGGCGCCTGCGCTTTCGTCATCTGGGGGCCTGGTGGCCGTTGCTGCTGGCACTGAACGCGGTGCTGGTGCTGGACCCGCTGGCGAGCTTGCGGCCGGGATTCTGGCTGTCGTTTGTGGCCGTGGCGGTGTTGATCTTCACCTTTGGCGGTCGACTGGGTGCGTGGCGTTGGTGGCAGACCTGGACGCGAGCGCAGTGGTTGATAGCCATCGGCCTGTGCCCGGCGTTGTTGTTGCTGGGGCTTCCCATCAGCCTGACCGGGCCGCTGACCAATCTGCTGGCCGTGCCCTGGATCAGTCTGCTGGTGTTGCCCCCGGCGTTGCTGGGAACGCTGCTGTTGCCGTTGCCTTATGTTGGCGAAGGCTTGTTATGGCTGGCGGGTGGCTTGCTGGACGTATTGTTCAAGGGCCTGGCGCTGGCGGCGGGGAAGGTGCCGGCATGGCAGGCCCCGGCCATTTCGCTCTGGGCCTGGGGTGTGGGGGCCCTTGGCGCCTTTTTGCTGTTGTTGCCCAGTGGCGTGCCGCTGCGGTGGCTGGGCTGGCCGATGCTGCTGGTGCTGGTGTTCCCGCCGCGAAGCACGGTGCCGGAAGGCATGGCTGAAATCTGGCAACTGGATGTCGGTCAGGGTTTGGCCATGGTGGTGCGCACCCGTCATCACACATTGCTCTATGACGCAGGTCCAGGTTTCGGCGACCTCGACCTGGGTGAGCAGGTGGTCCTGCCGGCCTTGCGCAAGCTAGGGGTTCGCAGGCTGGACCTGATGCTGATCAGCCACGCCCATGCCGATCACGCCGGGGGCGCGCGTTCGGTCTACAGGGGGCTGCCGGTGACGCAGGTTATCGGCGGAGAGCGCCAGGGCTTGGCGAAAGTGCTGCGGGCCAGGGCCTGCGTCAGTGGCGAGCACTGGGAGTGGGATGGCGTGCGCTTTGTGCTGTGGCAATGGAACCGGGCCGGTGATAGCAATCAACGCTCCTGCGTCTTGCAGGTCGAGGCCGGTGGCGAGCGTTTTCTGCTGACGGGCGACATTGACGCCCATGCCGAACGGGCCTTGCTCGAGAGTCCGCTGGCCGTCGCCACCGATTGGCTTCTGGCCCCCCATCACGGCAGCCGCAGTTCGTCTTCGCAAGCCTTTGTGGAGGCACTGGCACCCAAGGCCGCGCTGATTTCCCGTGGTCACAACAACAACTTTGGTCATCCCCATCCCCAAGTAGTGGCGCGTTACCGCGGGTTGGGGGTGCAGGTCCTCGACAGTGTGGAGCAAGGGGCCGTGCGTGTGCGCCTGGGGGCATTCGGGCCGGCTGAATCCGTGCGCCAGCAACCGCGCTTCTGGCGCGCGGCGCCGCCCGTCAGCCATTCGCCTTGAGGCAGGCCGGGGATATGACGGTCGTCGGTGAGCCGAGCCTCTATGTCGAGTGTGTATGGTAAAGTGGCGCACTTTTTCGAGGGGACTGTCACTGTGTGGGAATTGGTCAAATCCGGCGGCTGGATGATGCTGCCGATCATTTTGAGCTCCATCGCGGCATTGGGCATCGTCGCCGAGCGCCTGTGGACCCTGCGTGCCAGCCGTGTGACCCCGGAGCATCTGCTCGGGCAGGTCTGGGTCTGGATCAAGGACAAGAAACTCAACAAGGACAAACTCAAGGAGCTGCGCGCCAATTCGCCGCTGGGTGAAATCCTTGCGGCGGGCCTGGCCAACTCCCGGCATGGTCGCGAGATCATGAAGGAATGCATCGAGGAAGCCGCTGCCCGGGTGATCCACGAGCTGGAGCGCTACATCAACGCCTTGGGCACCATCGCCGCCATGGCGCCGTTGCTGGGGTTGCTGGGTACGGTGCTGGGCATGATCGATATTTTCAGCTCATTCATGGGCGGGGGCATGACTGCCAATGCCTCGGTGCTGGCCGGTGGTATTTCCAAGGCCTTGATCACCACGGCCGCGGGCCTGATGGTGGGTATCCCGGCGGTGTTCTTCCACCGCTTCCTGCAGCGGCGCATCGATGAACTCGTCGTCGGCATGGAGCAGGAAGCCATCAAACTGGTGGAAGTGCTGCAGGGTGATCGGGATGTCGACCTGGCCGAGGGCAAAGCGTGAAATTCCGTCGCAAGCCACGGGAAAATGTCGACATCAACCTCGCGTCGCTGATCGATGTGGTGTTTATCCTGCTGCTGTTTTTCGTCGTGACCACCACCTTTACCCGGGAAACCCAGTTGCGTGTCGACTTGCCGGAAGCGGTCAGTGGTTCCCCCGCCGAAGACCAGCAGGCCAAGCAGCTGGATGTCGCCATCAGCGCCGAAGGTGCGTTCTCGGTCAACAATCAGTTGTTGCCCAAGAATGACCTGGCCAGTCTGATCGACGCCTTGAAGAAAGAGTCCAATGGCGACACCACGCTGCCGCTGTCCATCAGCGCCGATGGCAAGGCGCAGCACCAGGCGGTCATCACCGCCATGGACGCCGCCGGCAAGCTGGGGTTCACGCATTTGCGCATGACCACCGTTGAGGCGGCGCCGACGCCCTGATGGCCATCTCCGATCGATTGCTCGCTGCGTGGTACGCCGGCCATCCGGCACTCAAGCTCTTGCAGCCACTGGAGTGGCTGTACCGGCGTGTGGTCACGGCCAAGCGTGAACGGTTCCTGGCGGGTGAGGGCGAGATTTACCAGCCGCCGGTGCCCTTGATCGTGGTCGGCAACATCACCGTGGGTGGCACCGGCAAGACGCCGTTGATTCTGTGGATGATCGAGCACTGCCAACGGGCCGGCCTGCGGGTGGGCGTGGTCAGTCGCGGTTACGGGGCCACGCCGCCGCAACTGCCGTGGCGGGTCGAACCAGAGCAGAGCGCGGCGGTGGCGGGTGATGAACCCCTGTTGATCGTCCAGCGCACCGGCGTTCCCTTGATGATCGACCCCGATCGCAGTCGCGCGGTTCAGGCGTTGCTGGCGGCCGAGCCGTTGGACCTGATCCTGTCGGATGACGGCATGCAGCATTACCGTCTGGCGCGCGACCTTGAGCTGGTGCTGATTGATGCAGCGCGCGGGCTGGGCAACAAGCGTTGCCTGCCGGCAGGGCCACTGCGCGAGCCGATCGAGCGCCTGCAAAGCGTCGATGCGGTGCTGTTCAATGGTGCCGAGACGGATCGCGACGAGGGGTTTGCCTTCCGCCTGCAACCGACTGCGCTGGTCAATCTGCTCACGGGCGAACGTCGCGGTCTTGAGTATTTTCCGGCGGGGCAGGCTTTGCACGCCGTGGCGGGTATCGGTAATCCGCAACGTTTCTTCAACACCCTTGAAACGCTACACTGGCAGCCTGTAGCACATGCTTTTGCCGACCACGCCGAGTACAGCGCGGCGGCGTTGAATTTCATGCCGTCGCTGCCATTGGTCATGACTGAAAAGGATGCGGTGAAATGCCGGTCCTTCGCGGCGCAAGACTGGTGGTACCTGGCGGTGGATGCGGTGCCATCACCGGCTTTCGTGGCCTGGTTCGATACGCAGCTGATGCGGCTATTGCCCGCACGTCTTTTGCCTTAACACGCTTTATCCAGGGAGTTTTCATGGACACCAAACTGCTCGATATCCTCGCTTGCCCAGTCTGCAAAGGCCCGCTCAAGCTCAGCGCCGACAAAACCGAGCTGATCAGCAAAGGTGCCGGCCTGGCGTTCCCGATCCGTGATGGCATCCCGGTGATGCTCGAAAGCGAAGCCCGTACCCTGACGACCGAAGAGCGCCTGGACAAATGAGTACGGCTTTCACGGTGGTGATTCCGTCGCGTTTTGCGTCCACCCGCTTGCCAGGCAAGCCGCTGCAAATGATCGCCGGCAAGCCGATGGTCCAGCATGTCTGGGAACAGGCCAGCAAAAGCGGCGCCGAGCGTGTCGTGGTGGCCACTGATGATGTGCGCATCGAAGAGGCCTGCAAGGCCTTTGGCGCCGAGGTGGTGATGACTCGGGTCGATCACAACTCCGGCACCGATCGCCTGGCCGAAGTCGCCACCCTGTTGGGGCTTGCGCCGGACGCCATTGTGGTCAACGTGCAGGGTGACGAGCCGCTGATTCCGCCGAGTGTGATCGATCAGGTCGCCGCCAATCTGGCGGCTCATAGCGAGGCCCGCATGGCCACCCTCGCCGAACCGATTGAAGACGCCGAAACCCTGTTCAACCCTAACGTGGTCAAGGTCGTCAGCGACCTGGACGGCCTGGCGCTGACGTTCAGTCGTGCAACCTTGCCCTGGGCGCGTGACGCCTTTGCCAAGAGCCAGGAACAGTTGCCGGCCGGTGTGCCGTACCGCCGTCACATCGGCATCTATGCCTACCGCGCCGGCTTCCTGCATGACTTCGTCAGCTGGGGGCCGTGCTGGCTGGAAGACACCGAGTGCCTGGAACAGTTGCGCGCCCTGTGGCACGGCGTGCGGATCCATGTCGCCGATGCATTGATTGCCCCACCGCCGGGGGTCGACACGCCTGAAGACCTCGAACGCGTTCGTCGCCTGCTGGAGGCCTGATGCGGGTTCTGTTTGTCTGCCTGGGCAACATCTGTCGTTCGCCCACGGCCGAGGGTGTGCTGCGGCACAAACTGCGTGCAACGGGGCTGGCCGATCAGGTCGAAGTCGCTTCCGCGGGCACGGGTGACTGGCATGTCGGCAAGGCGCCGGACAAGCGTAGCCAGGCAGCAGCCTTGCGCCGTGGCTATGACCTGTCCGCGCAGCGCGCCCGGCTGGTGACGCGCGCGGATTTCTCCAGCTACGACCTGATCCTGGCCATGGACAGCAGCAACCTGCGCAACCTCAAGGCCTTGCAGCCGGCCAAGGGCAGGGCGGAGCTGGATCTGTTCCTGCGCCGTTATGAGTCGAGCGTGGACGACGTGCCGGATCCTTATTACGACGGCGAACAAGGCTTCGAGCAGGTGCTGGACCTGATCGAGCAAGCCTGCGATTTGCTGGTGATTGAATTGAAGGGACGCTTATGACTTTGCACCTGCAGCCGCAGGTTTCGCTCAAGCCGTTCAACAGCTTTGGCGTGGATGTTCGTGCGCAGTTGTTCGCGCAAGCGCACAGCGATGCCGATGTGCGCGAAGCGCTGGCGTATTCGCACGCGCAGGCGATACCGCTGCTGGTCATCGGCGGTGGCAGTAACCTGCTGCTGACGGCAGACATCCCGGCGTTGGTGCTGCGCATGGCCACCCGGGGCATTCGCCAAGTGAGCGACGATGGCCGTCGGGTAGTGATCGAGGCCGAGGCAGGTGAAACCTGGCACCCATTCGTGCAGTGGACCCTGGCGCAGGGGTTGTCGGGCCTTGAGAATCTCAGCCTGATTCCCGGGACGGTCGGGGCGGCGCCGATGCAGAACATTGGCGCCTACGGCGTGGAGATCAAGGACGTGTTTGCCGGTTTGACCGCACTGGATCGCCAGACCGGCGAGTTGCGGGATTTCACCCTGGCCGACTGCAACTTTGCCTACCGTGACAGCCTGTTCAAGCAGCAGGTTGGCCGCTGGCTGATCTTGCGGGTGCGCTTTGCCCTGGATCGCGTCGAGCATTTACACCTGGAATACGGTCCGGTGCGTCAGTGGCTGACCGAGCAAGGGATCGACCACCCGACCGCGACGGATGTCAGCCAGGCGATCTGCAGCATTCGCAACGAAAAGCTGCCTGATCCCGCGGTACTGGGCAATGCCGGCAGCTTCTTCAAGAATCCGTTGGTCTCGGCCGCGCTTGCCGCCGAGCTTCGACTCGCCCATCCGGGCCTGATCGGTTATCCGCAAGCCGACGGTCGGGTCAAGCTGGCGGCCGGCTGGCTGATCGAGCAAGCGGGCTGGAAGGGCTTTCGCGACGGGGATGCGGGCGTGCATCGCTTGCAGTCGCTGGTGCTGGTCAACTATGGCACCGCCACCGGGCTTGAATTGCTCAGCCTGGCCCGACGCATTCAGAAAGACATTACCGAGCGCTTCAACGTCGAGCTGGAAATGGAACCCAATCAGTATTGAGGCAGGCTTCAAGCTTCAAGCCGAACGCCGACCTATGTAGGAGCGAGCACGCTCGCGATGTATTCAAGAGCAACGCGTTCAATCAGAAGGTACGCGTTATCGTTAGCGTCCATCGCGAGCGCGCTCGCTCCTACATACGCATGCCCAGCGCGGGGCTTTTTTGGCTGATGTCGGGCTAATCTGGCCTGCTGGCGAAGCCACGGCTTCGCAAGAGTGCCCGTTAGCCTGAGTCAATCTGCGCGTACCGAACCGTTGCAGTGCCGCGGTGGATTGCTCTATCCCATAACCCTTCCGATAGGCAGGCGTGCCCATGATTACCCAGAAGCTCAATGGTCAAGATCATCAACTGGATGTCACCGAGGAGGTGTCGTTGCTCTGGACAGTCCGTGACGCGTCCGGATGCAGTGGTCCCTGGTTTGGCCGACGGCAGGCTGAAGCCTGATGGTGGGCGCAATCATTCTCGCGGCCGGGCAGGGCAGTCGTTACCGTCAGGTGGCGGGTGCCGACCAGGACAAGCTGTTGGCGCCGTGCCAGGGGCGCGACGGTGTTGTCCGGCCGGTGATCGAGCAAACGCTGCGCAATGTGCCTGCACGTGTCGGAAGGCGGGTGCTGGTGACCACGCCGGATCGCCCTGAGGTGGCACGACTGGCGCGAGCGTATGGCTGTGAAGTGCTGCTGCTGGCGTCGACCGGAATGGGGGACAGCCTGGCGGCAGCCGTGGCGGTGTGCCCGGCGCTTGAGGGCTGGCTGGTGGTGTTGGGGGATATGCCGTTTATCTTGCCATCGAGCATCGAGCGGGTTGTTGACGGTGTTGCAGTCGACACCATCAGTGTGCCGGTGCAGAGGGGCGAGTTTGGGCATCCCGTGGGATTCGGGCGGTCGTTCGGCAAGGCGTTGATGGCGTTGTCCGGGGATCGTGGAGCCAAGCCGTTGTTTGCTTCGGCGAAGGTGGTGGAGGTGGAGGTGGAGGATCCGGGAGTGCTTTGGGATGTTGATGTGCCTGGGGCGCTGCTCTTCAAGTAGCCCCGGTGCTGTTTCAATGAAGGCTGGCGGTGACGCATAAAAAAAACCCGCCTGGGTCACCAGGCGGGGTTTTTCAGTGGCGGATGGAATCAGGCGAGCGGTTTAGGCTCGTGCTCTTTTTCCAGGGCCTCAGGGTGTTGCTCTGCCGCTTCTTCGACGGAACGCAGGTTTTCGTCGATGGTCGGGGCAGCGGGTTCGGCAGTGACTTCGGCGGCCGGTGCAGCAGCGGCAGCCAGTTCGGCTTCCTTCTGCAGGCGCTCGGCTTCACGCTTGCGACGACGCACTTCACGTGGATCGTTCGGCGCACGACCATTTTCGGTCAGGGCGCTGGCAGGGGCAGCTTCGACAACCGGTGCGGCCACTTCGGCAACCACTGGTGCCTCTACTGGCGCAGGTTCGGCAGCAACGGCCACTGGCTCGGCAACCACTTCAGCAACCGGTGCCGGTGCTTCGACGGCAACAGGCTCGGCAACCCAGTTGAATGCGGTTTGCTCTTCGCGAACTTCCGGTGCCTGTTCGGCGACTGGCGTTTCAACGGCGACCGGAGCTTCAACCGCAGGCTCTGCAATCGCGACGGGTGCTTCAACCACGGCTTGCACTTCAGGCTGGGCTTCAACCACTGGAGCAACTTCTACAGCAGGAGCGGCTGGCGCTTCGACTGGAGTGGTGGCTTCCACGACTGGCGCTTCAACCTGGGCCGTTTCTTCCTGGGCGGGTGCTTCAGCTGCGGCGGCAGTCGCACGTTCAGCTTGCTGGTGAGCCTGGGCTTCAGCAGGTGCGCTGATTACAGTGCTGGCAACGGCGGCGGTCACGGCCAGGCCGGCAGCCAGTTCAGTGCCTGTTGGCTCTTCGCTGCCTTCGATCTCTTCCGAGCCTTCGATCACGTTGCCGTTGGCATCACGCTGACGCTCGCGACGGTTGCTGCGACGACGCTGACCGCGGGAGCGGCGGCGTGGACGATCGCCTTCGGCGTTTTCCTGGCCATCTTCCTGCAGTTGTTCTTCGTTGGTCGGCAGCTCTTCTTCGGCAGCGGCGGCGACAGCCTGTTCAGCACGTGGTTGACGCTCTTCACGCGGTGGGCGTGGCGCGCGTTCTTCGCGTGGCGGACGAGCCGGACGCTCTTCAGCGACGGCAGCAGCGGCTGGCGCGGCTGGCACGGTATCCAGCGGTTCGCGCAGTTCACGCACCGGGCGCTCTTCGCGCTCGCCACGTGGCTTGCGATCTTCGCGTGGAGCGCGTGGTGCACGCTCTTCGCGAGGTGGGCGAGGTGCGCGTTCTTCGCGAGCAACCACCGGGGTATCCTCGCGGGCTTCGCGTGGCTGGCGTTCTTCGCGTGGCTCACGTGGTGCGCGCTCTTCGCGCGGTGCACGTTCTTCACGAGGCTTGCGCTCTTCATCGCGGCGGCCGTTACGGCTGCGACTCTGCTGGCGACCGGTGCGACGTTCTTCGTTGCGTGCCGGACGCTCGGCAGCAGGCTTTTCAACCACAGCCGGAGCTACTGGCTCTTCCTTGGTGGCGAACAGGCTGACCAGCGACTTCACCAGGCCTTTGAACAGGCTTGGTTCAGGGACGGCAACCGGCGCAGGGGCTGGGGCCGGAGCAGCTACTTCGGTTGGAACCGGAGCATTGGCGCGGGCCGGAGCAGTTTTCACTGCCGCTTCCTGGCGAACCAGGGTGCGGGTTGCAGCGGCCGGCTGGACGTCTTCGACTTCGGCGGCAGCAGCGGCGATTTCATAGCTCGACTGGCCGGTAGCGGCTTCCGGGCTGTCATCGCGCAGGCGCTGAACTTCGAAGTGCGGCGTTTCGAGGTGATCGTTCGGCAGAATGACGATGCGGGCACGGGTGCGCAGTTCGATCTTGGTGATCGAGTTGCGTTTTTCGTTGAGCAGGAACGCAGCCACCGGGATCGGCACCTGGGCGCGAACTTCGGCGGTGCGGTCTTTCAGGGCTTCTTCTTCGATCAGGCGCAGGATTGCCAGCGACAGCGATTCGACGTCACGGATGATGCCGGTGCCGCTGCAGCGCGGGCAGACGATGCCACTGCTTTCGCCCAGGGATGGACGCAGGCGCTGACGGGACATTTCCAGCAGGCCGAAGCGCGAGATACGACCGATCTGCACGCGTGCGCGGTCGGCTTCCAGGCATTCGCGGACTTTTTCTTCCACGGCGCGCTGGTTCTTGGCAGGGGTCATGTCGATGAAGTCGATGACGATCAGGCCGCCGATGTCGCGCAGGCGCAACTGACGGGCGATTTCTTCGGCAGCTTCAAGGTTGGTCTGCAGGGCGGTTTCTTCGATGTCGCTGCCTTTGGTGGCGCGCGCCGAGTTGATGTCGATGGACACCAGGGCTTCGGTCGGATCGATCACGATGGAGCCGCCGGAAGGCAGTTCAACGACGCGCTGGAAGGCGGTCTCGATCTGGCTTTCGATCTGGAAACGGTTGAACAGCGGAACGCTGTCTTCGTACAGCTTGATCTTGCTGGCGTACTGCGGCATCACCTGGCGGATGAAGGTCAGGGCTTCGTCCTGGGCTTCAACGCTGTCGATCAGCACTTCGCCGATGTCCTGGCGCAGGTAGTCGCGGATCGCGCGGATGATCACGTTGCTTTCCTGATAGATCAGGAACGGCGCGGAGCGATCCAGGGACGCTTCCTTGATGGCGGTCCACAGTTGCAGCAGGTAATCGAGGTCCCACTGCATTTCTTCGCTGCTGCGGCCAAGGCCGGCAGTGCGCACGATCAGGCCCATGTCGGCCGGGGCAACCAGGCCGTTCAGGGCTTCGCGCAGCTCATTGCGTTCTTCACCTTCGATGCGACGGGAGATACCGCCGGCACGCGGGTTGTTCGGCATCAGTACCAGATAGCGACCGGCCAGGCTGATGAAGGTGGTCAGGGCGGCGCCCTTGTTGCCACGTTCTTCTTTTTCCACCTGAACGATGACTTCCTGGCCTTCGCTCAGGACGTCCTTGATGTTGACGCGGCCTTCAGGGGTCTTCTTGAAGTATTCGCGGGAGATTTCTTTGAGGGGCAGGAAGCCATGGCGCTCAGAGCCGAAATCGACAAAGGCAGCCTCAAGGCTTGGTTCGATGCGAGTAATCCGGCCTTTATAGATGTTGGCCTTCTTCTGCTCGCGCGCACCGGATTCGATGTCCAGGTCGTAGAGGCGCTGGCCGTCTACCAGTGCAACACGCAACTCTTCGGGTTGAGTTGCGTTAATCAGCATTCTTTTCATGTAGTACCGTCGGTTTCCGGGCTGCCGGAAACGGCGTTCGGCACACACGACTTCTCACGGTCGGTGTCAGGTGCGTCGGGAGTGGTTGGCCATTCCCGTGTCCAGCGATGTCCGGCCAATGTGGGCCTTCGTCGCGACGTACGCGTCCTGCTTGCTGTGGCTACTTAAGCACTCAGTCAGGAGGAGGAATCAACCGGCGACTGTGGACGAGATGAAGCGTCTAAATATAAGCCTAGTGCTACACGGTCCGACGGTTGTGCATCTCCACCCTACACGTATCCCTGATAATTCGGGTGCTGCCGCGCGCAGAATCCGCAGCGGGTTGGCATTTACCGTGTTCTCCAAAGGGGAGTCCACGCTCATGGCTACTCAAGACCGGGTGAGGGCGTTTTCGCCAGCTCCCGGCTGTAACAGGCGTTGTTTCCGAAGCATTCGCTCAAGGTCTGATTCGAGACTGACTGCACTTTGTGAACTGGCCGTAAATATCGGCGCAACTGACGAATGGTATCGTCTGGTTGCGCTCGCTTCAGGCCTCATGTCACCTGCGCTTGTTACAATCACGAACCTTCCGATTGATGCGAAAGCCCCGTAGGACGGCCTCGCGTCCTGATGAATTGCGTTGGTCAGGGCCGGCAACTTGCCGTTTGTCCTCTGTCCAGGCCGCTTTTGGCGGCGTTCGCGACTATAGCAGCAATGATTAAGTGCTTCAATTCCATAAAAAATTGTTATCATTCCCGACATGACGACTACAGCCCCCTCGACCCCAGCCGTACAACTGCTTGAGGTCTCGCCGGAATATGCCGGCCAACGTATTGATAACTTCCTTCTTGCCCGGCTCAAAGGCGTGCCCAAGACCTTGATTTACCGCATTTTGCGTAAAGGCGAAGTGCGAGTGAACAAGGGGCGGATCAAGCCCGAGTACAAGCTGCAGGCAGGCGACATCGTGCGCGTGCCGCCGGTTCGTGTGCCTGAGCGCGACGAGCCGGTGCCGCTGGCACAAGGCCTGTTGCAGCGCCTGGAAGCCTCGATTGTCTTCGAAGACAAGGCGCTGATTGTGATCAACAAGCCTTGCGGTATTGCTGTGCACGGTGGCAGCGGCCTGAGTTTCGGAGTGATTGAAGCCTTTCGCCAGTTGCGTCCGGATGCCAAGGAGCTGGAACTGGTCCACCGGCTGGACCGCGACACCTCCGGCCTGCTGATGATTGCCAAGAAGCGCAGCATGTTGCGCCATCTGCATACCGCCCTGCGCGGCGACGGCGTGGACAAGCGCTACATGGCGCTGGTGCGCGGCAATTGGGCGTCCTCCATCAAGAGCGTTCGTGCGCCGTTGCAAAAGAGCAACCTGCGCTCCGGCGAGCGCATGGTGGAAGTGGACGAGGAGGGCAAGGAAGCGCTGACCTTGTTCAAGGTGCTGCGCCGCTTCGGTGATTTCGCCACCCTGGTCGAGGCCAAGCCGGTTACCGGGCGTACCCATCAGATTCGCGTCCATACCCTGCACGCTGGCCACTCGATCGCCGGGGACAGCAAGTACGGCGACGAGGATTTTTCCAAGGAAATTCGCGACCTGGGCGGCAAGCGCCTGTTTCTCCATGCCTACATGCTGACCGTGCCGTTGCCCGATGGTGGTGAGCTCAAGCTCCAGGCGCCTGTGGATGAGATGTGGGCCAAGACCGTGGAGCGCCTGAGTGCACCCTGACTACTCGCTGCTGATCTTCGACTGGGACGGCACGCTGGCCGACTCCATCGGGCGGATTGTCGAGGCGATGCATGTCGCCTCCGAGCGGTCGGGTTTTGCATTGTGTGATGACCTGGCGGTCAAGGGAATTATCGGTCTGGGTTTGCCGGAGGCGATTCGTACCTTGTATCCGGAGATCGGCGATGCGGAGCTGGTGGCCTTTCGTCAGCACTATGCTGATCACTATGTCGCCCTGGAGTCCGAGCCTTCGCCGCTGTTTGAAGGCGTCGCCGAGTCGCTTGAGGCGTTTCGGGCCGAGGGCTATCAATTGGCGGTCGCCACCGGCAAGGCGCGGCGCGGACTTGATCGAGTGCTCAAGTCTCATGGCTGGGAGGCGTATTTCGATATCACCCGCGCCGCCGATGAGACGGCCAGCAAGCCGCACCCATTGATGCTTGAGCAGATTCTGGCGCATTGTGGTGTTGATGCCGGGCGGGCGTTGATGGTCGGGGATTCGTCATTCGACCTGCAGATGGCGCGTAATGCTGGCATGGCGTCCGTGGCGGTCAGTTATGGGGCTCAATCCATCGAGGCGTTGCGCGTGTTCGAGCCGCGACTGGCCATAGATCATTTTTCGCAATTGCGCGCCTGGCTGGGTCAGCGGGCCAATTAAGTTTGTGTTGGGGTGGATGCAATGACTGACGAATGGAAAGCGCCCGACAAGGCCAAGTCTGAAGGCGGCGAAGACAAGAGCTGGAAGCTGCTGGAGAAGACCCTGCTTGCGGGTGTGCAGGAGCAGCGTCGTTCGCGGCGCTGGGGGATTTTCTTCAAGTTGTTGACCTTTGTTTATCTGTTTGTCGCACTGATTCTGTTCACGCCGCTGATGGATATGGAAAAGTCCGCGGCGCGTGGTCCGGGCTATACCGCGTTGATCGATATTGCCGGCGTGATTGCCGACAAGGAGCCGGCCAGTGCCGACAACATTGTCAGCAGTCTGCGGGCGGCGTTCGAGGACACGAAGGTCAAGGGTGTTGTGTTGCGCATCAACAGCCCGGGCGGCAGTCCGGTGCAGTCGGGTTACGTGTATGACGAGATTCGCCGCCTGCGTGGCTTGCACCCGGATACCAAGGTGTATGCGGTGATTTCCGATATCGGGGCCTCGGGCGCTTATTACATCGCCAGCGCTGCGGATGCGATTTATGCCGACAAGGCTAGTCTGGTGGGTTCCATTGGGGTGACGGCGGCCGGTTATGGGTTTGTCGGTACCATGGAAAAGCTGGGTGTCGAACGCCGGACTTACAATTCGGGTGAGCACAAATCGTTCCTGGATCCGTTCCAGCCGCAAAAGCCCGCAGAGACGCAGTTCTGGCAGGGCGTGCTGGACACGACGCACCAGCAGTTCATTGCCAGCGTGAAAAAGGGGCGTGGTGATCGCCTGAAGGACAAAGAGCATCCAGAGTTGTTTTCCGGTCTGGTCTGGTCGGGCGAGCAGGCGTTGCCGCTGGGGCTGATCGATGGCCTGGGCAGTGCCAGTTCGGTGGCGCGGGACGTGATCGGCGAAAAAGAGCTGGTCGACTTCACGATCGAGGAGTCGCCGTTTGATCGCTTCTCGAAAAAGCTGGGAGCGAGCATGGCTGCGCAACTGGCCATGTGGATGGGCTTTCAGGGCCCTGCATTGCGCTGATCGCTGTTTTGTAAGGGAAACCGGCCTTGATGGCCGGTTTTTTTTTGCCTTGGGCTCAGGGGGTTTGCACGCCCTCTGCCAGCAGCATGTCCACAAGGCGTATCAGTGGCAGGCCCACCAGGCTGGTGGCGTCCGGGCCCTCGGTGCTTTGAAACAGGCTGACACCCAGTCCTTCGGCCTTGAAGCTGCCTGCGCAGTCATAGGGTTGCTCGGCGTGCAGGTAGCGCTCAATGCGTTGTGGGTCGAGGGTGCGCATGTGTACGGTGAAGGGGATGCAGTCGAGCTGGCACAGGCCTGTCTGGCTGTTGAAGAGGGCCAGGCCGGTGAGGAAGGTCACGCTGGTGCCGCTGGCGGCCAGTAGCTGCTCACGGGCCTTCTCGAAGGTGTGGGGCTTGCCGATGATGCGTCCATTCAGTACGGCGACCTGGTCCGAACCGATAATCAGGTGCGCGGGGTGGCTGTCGGCCAGTGCGCGGGCTTTTTCCTCGGCCAGGCGTTTTACCAGTTCGATGGCGGGCTCGCCAGGCTGGTGGCTTTCGTCGATATCCGGCGACTGGCAGGTGAATGGCAGCTGCAGGCGAGCCAGTAATTCACGGCGATAAACCGAGCTTGAAGCGAGTAATAAAGGCAGCATGCGGCTCTCCAGAAGTCAGTCGATAATTCTAGCGGGGCTTCCAAGTGACGGACAGGGCTGAATTTCCTTTGACATGGGCGGGGGCATCCCTATAATGCTGCGCCTATGTTGAATGACCCGATTCCACCTCACGTTGACCCGCGCAAATTGGCTGATCGTGGCACCACCCTCCAGGGTGAAATGCTGCTAGCCGATTTGGAGAGACTCTGCGACCCGCTTTCCGACACTGTCGGTACGGTGCAGGCTAAATTCGTTTTTGAACGAGATGAACGTAAATCTGTGGTGATCCACAGCTTTATCGACACCGAGGTCAAAATGGTTTGCCAGCGTTGTCTTGAGCTGGTCACCCTGCCGATTCACAGCGAATGCAGTTATGCTGTGGTAAAGGAGGGTGCGAATACCCAGTCGTTGCCGAAAGGTTATGACGTGCTGGAACTGGGCGAAGATCCTTTGGATCTGCAGTCACTGATCGAGGAGGAGCTTTTGCTCGCCTTGCCCATTGTGCCTGCTCATCATCCGGAAGAATGCCAGCAGCCGGCGGGTCTCGATGAGCCCGAACCGAGCGAGGACGAGGTAACGCGGTCCAACCCGTTCAGTGTATTGGCGCAGTTAAAGCGTGACCCAAACGTTTAGGAGTTAATCAATTATGGCTGTTCAGCAGAACAAAAAATCCCGCTCCGCCCGTGACATGCGTCGTTCGCACGATGCTCTCGAGGCAAGCACCCTGTCCGTAGAAAAGACCACTGGTGAAGTTCACCTGCGTCACCACGTATCGCCAGAAGGCGTATACCGTGGCCGTAAAGTGATCGACAAGGGCGCTGACGAGTAATCCTTGTCCGCTCAAGTTATCGCGATTGACGCAATGGGCGGGGACTTCGGTCCCCGCAGCATTGTTCAGGCCAGCCTTGCTTGTCTGTCTGCTACGCCCTCGCTGCACCTGACCCTTGTCGGTCAACCCTCCCTCCTTGAAGAATTGATCGCCAGCCAGTCGGCAGTGGATCGCGCACGCCTGACGATTGTGCCGGCCCTCGACGTCATCGGCATGGATGAAAAACCTTCCCAGGCCCTGCGTGGCAAGCCGGACTCCTCGATGCGCGTGGCTCTCGAGCTGTTGCGTGATGGCAAGGTCCAGGCGTGTGTCAGTGCCGGCAATACCGGTGCGCTGATGGCGCTGTCGCGTTATGTACTCAAGACGTTGCCAGGTATTGATCGTCCGGCCATGGTCGCGGCGATTCCGACCCAGCGAGGTTTTTGCCAGTTGCTCGACCTGGGCGCCAACGTCGATTGCAGTGCCGAGCACCTGCTCCAGTTCGCGGTGATGGGGTCGGTGGCGGCGCAGATCCTGGGGATCGCTCGTCCGAAGGTGGCGTTGCTCAACATCGGTACCGAAGACATCAAGGGCAATCAACAGGTCAAGCTCGCCGCCACGCTGCTGCAAAACGCCCGGGGCCTGAACTACATCGGATTCATCGAAGGCGATGGCTTGTATCGTGGTGAGGCGGATGTGGTGGTGTGTGACGGCTTTGTCGGCAACATCCTGCTCAAGTCCAGCGAAGGTCTGGCGACCATGATTGCCGGGCGCATCGAGGCGCTGTTCAGGAGAAACCTGGCCTCCAGGGCGGTCGGTGCCCTGGCGTTACCGTTGATGAAGCGCTTGCGGGCCGAGCTCGCGCCGGCCACGCACAATGGTGCGAGCTTCCTTGGTTTGCAGGGGATTGTCGTCAAGAGTCACGGCTCGGCGGGTGTGCAGGGGTTCCAGAGTGCCATTCAGCGCGCGGTGATCGAGATTCAGGAAAACCTGCCTGAGCGCCTTCATGGTCGTCTCGAGGATTTGTTGCCTTAGGCATTTTCGTCGGACAATGCTTAAATGTGACCGCTCGGTTCAATTGGCCATCCAACTGTCAGTTTCTTGCGTCCCTCAAATGGGGCGTCAACTCTCCGACGACAAGATCATTAGGGGCTTGTTACATGTCTGCTTCCCTCGCATTCGTCTTTCCAGGACAGGGTTCGCAGTCCCTCGGCATGCTGGCCGAGTTGGGCGCGCAACATCCATTGATCCTCGAAACCTTCAAAGAAGCTTCCGATGCTCTGGGTTACGACCTGTGGGCACTGACCCAGCAGGGGCCGGAAGAGCAGCTCAATCAAACCGACAAGACACAGCCGGTCATTCTGACCGCTTCGATCGCCCTGTGGCGCCTGTGGCTGGCTGAAGGCGGTGCGCGTCCGGCCTACGTTGCCGGTCACAGCCTGGGCGAGTACAGCGCGCTGGTTGCCGCTGGCAGCCTGAGCCTGGGTGCAGCCGTCAAACTGGTAGAGCGTCGCGGCCAGTTGATGCAGGAGGCCGTACCGGCCGGGCAGGGCGGCATGGCCGCCATTCTCGGCCTGGATGATGCCGACGTGCTGGCAGCCTGTGCTGAAGCGGCGCAAGGCGACGTGGTCAGTGCGGTCAACTTCAACTCGCCGGGCCAGGTGGTGATCGCCGGTGCCAAGGCGGCTGTCGAGCGCGCCATTGAAGGCTGCAAGGCGCGTGGCGCCAAGCGTGCCATGCCGTTGCCGGTCAGCGTGCCGTCGCACTGCGAACTGATGCGTCCGGCTGCCGAGCGCTTCGCCGAGTCCATTGCCGCGATCGACTGGCAGGCTCCGCAGATTCCCGTGGTGCAAAACGTCAGTGCTGCGGTGCCAGTTGACCTGGAAACCCTCAAGCGCGACCTGCTCGAGCAACTCTACAAGCCGGTTCGCTGGGTCGAGTCCGTCCAGGCACTGGCTGCCAAGGGTGCGACCCAGCTGGTCGAGTGCGGTCCGGGTAAAGTCCTGGCTGGCCTGAACAAGCGTTGCGCCGAAGGCGTGTCGACCTCTAACCTCAATACCCCAGATGCCTTCGCTGCCGCCCGTGCAGCGCTGGCCTGAATTAGGAGAAGCTTGCATGAGTCTGCAAGGTAAAGTTGCACTGGTGACCGGTGCCAGCCGTGGTATTGGCCAGGCCATCGCCCTGGAACTGGGTCGTCAGGGCGCTATCGTGGTTGGTACCGCGACGTCCGCTGCCGGTGCCGAGCGCATCGCGGCAACCCTGAAGGAAAACGGCATCCAAGGCACCGGCCTTGAGCTCAATGTCACCAGCGACGAGTCCGTGGCGGCCGTGCTGGCGAGCATTCAGGAGCAGTTCGGTGCGCCGGCGATTCTGGTCAATAACGCCGGCATCACCCGCGATAACCTGATGATGCGCATGAAAGATGACGAATGGCATGATGTTGTCGATACCAACCTGAACAGTCTGTTTCGCCTGTCCAAGGGTGTTTTGCGCGGCATGACCAAGGCGCGTTGGGGTCGAATTATCAGTATTGGTTCGGTTGTGGGTGCCATGGGCAACGCAGGCCAAGTAAACTATGCAGCCGCCAAGGCGGGTCTGGAAGGTTTCAGCCGCGCGTTGGCGCGTGAAGTGGGCTCGCGCTCGATCACGGTCAACTCGGTGGCTCCGGGGTTCATCGATACCGATATGACCCGTGAACTGCCTGAAGCGCAGCGTGAAGCCTTGCAGACGCAAATTCCGCTGGGCCGACTGGGGCAAGCTCAAGAGATCGCGTCCGTGGTCGCTTTTCTTGCGTCGGACGGTGCGGCTTACGTTACTGGGGCTACAATCCCGGTGAACGGCGGGATGTACATGAGTTAAATGTGACGGATTGCTTCAAAAAAATGTCATACGAGCTGTCTAAAATCCGTTATAAAGCTGCACTTTATTTATAGGCAGCGGGTCATCGGGGTTAGAGGAGTGAAGCTTTCAGTTGAAAAACCGAAAAGCCTTTCTATACACTTACCCACTGGCCAGCTGCCTGAATTTGTCCATTAGGAGTGAAAACAAGGTATGAGCACCATCGAAGAGCGCGTCAAGAAAATCGTTGCTGAGCAACTGGGCGTTAAAGAAGAAGAAGTTGTGAACACTGCTTCCTTCGTAGAAGACCTGGGTGCCGACTCCCTTGACACCGTTGAGCTGGTGATGGCTCTGGAAGAGGAATTCGAGACCGAAATCCCTGACGAAGAAGCTGAGAAGATCACTACTGTACAAGCTGCCATCGACTACGTTACTAGCCATCAGGCGTAATAGTTTGTAATCGTTGTTAGCTGTCATGGAAAAACCGCACTGCCATCATGGCGTGCGGTTTTTTCTTTAGGTCCGATGCAAAGTCGTCATTTGAAAAAAGGAGAGTGCTGTGTCGCGTAGACGCGTCGTAGTCACCGGTATGGGTATGTTGTCGCCACTGGGCACGGATGTGCCGAGCAGCTGGCAGGGCATTCTGGCTGGCCGTAGTGGCATTGGTCTGATCGAACACACCGACCTTTCTGCCTATTCCACCCGTTTTGGCGGCTCGGTAAAGGGCTTCAATGTCGAGGAATACCTGTCGGTCAAGGAAGCTCGCAAGCTCGACCTGTTCATTCAATACGGTCTGGCGGCCGGGTTTCAGGCAATGCGCAATGCCGGCCTGGAAGTGACCGATGCCAACCGTGAACGCATTGGCGTGGCCATGGGTTCGGGTATTGGCGGTTTGACCAATATCGAAGAAACCAGCCGCACCTTGCATGATTCGGGGCCGCGACGGATTTCTCCGTTTTTCGTGCCGGGCTCGATCATCAATATGATTTCCGGCTTCCTGTCCATCCATCTGGGGACACAGGGGCCGAACTACGCCATCTCGACAGCGTGTACCACCGGTACGCACTGCATCGGCATGGCGGCGCGCAACATCGCTTACGGCGAAGCCGATGTGATGATTGCCGGCGGTTCCGAAATGGCGGCGTGCGGCCTGGGCATGGGCGGCTTCGGTGCCGCGCGTGCACTGTCGACCCGCAACGACGAGCCGACCCGCGCCAGTCGTCCATGGGACAAGGGCCGTGATGGCTTCGTCTTGTCCGACGGTGCCGGTGCATTGGTGCTCGAGGAACTTGAGCACGCCAAGGCCCGTGGTGCGACCATCTATGCCGAGCTGATCGGTTTTGGCATGAGCGGTGACGCCTACCACATGACCTCGCCGCCAGCTGACGGTGCGGGGGCTGCGCGCTGCATCACCAACGCCTTGCGCGATGCGCAGATCAACGGCGACCAGGTGCAGTACATCAACGCCCACGGTACGTCGACCTCTGCTGGCGACCTCGCCGAAGCCCAGGCGATCAAGACCGTGTTTGGCGATCACGCCTATAAACTGGCGGTCAGTTCGACCAAGTCCATGACCGGTCACCTGCTGGGTGCGGCGGGCGCTGTCGAGGCGATCTTCAGTGTGCTGGCGATCAATGGCCAGGTGGCGCCACCGACCATCAACCTTGATGAGCCGGACGAAGGTTGCGATCTCGATTTCGTGCCGCACACGGCGCGTAACATGGACATCGATGTGGTGCTGTCCAACTCGTTTGGCTTTGGCGGTACCAACGGCTCCCTGGTGTTCCGCCGGTTCGTCGGTTGATGGACAGCTGGGTCGACGGTCGGCCGGGTGACGCACTGTCGCTGAAAGACCGCGGCCTGGCTTATGGTGACGGCCTGTTCGAGACCATAGCGGTCAAGGGCGGGCAGCCACTGTTGCTGGATCGGCACCTGCAACGCCTGGCTGAAGGGTGTTCGCGCCTGGCAATGGCTGCGGATCACGGGTTGATCCGCAGCGAACTGCTGGCATACGCCGCCGCCCTGGGCGAGGGTGTACTCAAGCTGATCCTCACGCGTGGTGACAGTCTGCGCGGTTATGCCGCCGACCCCGCGGCTGCGCCCCGGCGAATCCTGCAAGGCAATCCCCCGGTGGTTTACCCGCCTGCCCATGGGCAGCAAGGTGTACGGCTGTTTCCTTGTGCGACGCGCCTTTCGATCCAGCCGGCCCTGGCCGGTCTCAAACATCTCAATCGCCTTGAGCAGGTCATTGCCCGTGCCGAATGGCAGGGAGCTGATTGTGCCGAGGGCTTGATGCTGGACCTTGAGGGGCGAGTCATCGAGGGGGTGTTCAGTAATCTGTTCCTGGTGCGCAATGGCGTGTTGGTCACGGCCGATTTGAGTCGCTGTGGCGTCGCCGGCGTGATGCGTGCCGAATTATTGTTTCAAGCCAAGTCTTTGGGAATCCCCACTGAAATCACCGATATCAGCCTCGAACACCTGCAACAGGCTGATGAAGTCTTCGTCTGCAACAGCGTATACGGCATTTGGCCGGTATGCGCTTGTGCTGCGCTGAGCTGGCCGGTTGGGCCGCTCACCCGTAAACTGCAAGGCATTGCCCGCGCGCTACTGGATGCTTGATTCGTGAGACGTAAACTCTTGCTGCTGCTGGAAACCGGACTGGTTCTGGCGGGGCTGCTGCTGGGCGCTTCGGCCTGGAAAATCAATTCGGCACTGGAGCAGCCGCTCAATATTACTCAGGAAGAGTTGCTGGACGTACCCAATGGAACCACACCGTCCGGGACGTTCAAGCGCATGGAGGCAGACGGTATCCTCGAGGATGCCTTCTGGCTGCGCCTTTACTGGCGCCTCAACCTCGCCACCCAACCCCTGCACAGCGGTGAATACCGCATGCTGCCCGGCATGACTGCGCAAGGCCTGATCGGCCTTTGGCAGCGCGGCGAAGTGGTTCAGTACAGCCTGACCCTGGTGGAGGGCTGGAACTTCCGCCAGGTTCGGGCGGCGTTGGCGAAAACCGACAAGCTGGAACAGACCCTCGATGGCTTGAGCGACGGCGAACTGATGGAAAAGCTCGGCCATGCCGGCGTGTTCCCGGAGGGGCGGTTTTTTCCGGACACTTACCGCTTCGTGCGTGGCATGACCGACGCGCAGGTACTGGCAAAAGCCTATGACCGGCTGGATGAAGTCCTGGCCGCGGAGTGGGGCAAGCGTTCTCCTGATGCACCGTACACCGAACCCTATCAGGCGCTGATCATGGCCTCGCTGGTGGAGAAGGAGACCGGTGTGCCCCAGGAGCGCGGGCAGATTGCCGGCGTGTTTGTACGTCGCCTGCAGCTGGGCATGCTGTTGCAAACCGACCCGACCGTGATCTACGGGATGGGTGAGCGTTACAACGGCAAGCTGACGCGGGCGTATCTCCGGGAGCCGACGCCGTACAATACCTACGTGATTTCCGGATTGCCGCCGACGCCGATTGCGATGGTCGGCCGTGAAGCGATTCATGCGGCATTGAACCCGGTACCTGGCAGCAGTTTGTACTTCGTGGCACGGGGCGATGGCAGTCATGTGTTCTCCGATGACCTGGATGCCCACAACAATGCCGTGCGCGAGTATCAGATCAAGCGTCGCGCGGACTATCGCTCCAGTCCTGCGCCGGACAATGGTGCGGCAGCACCCGCTGAGGGGGTGCCGATGAACTCGGGCGCGCCTGATACTGCTCCTGAGATGGAGCCCGAAGTGCCATCAGCGCTGCCGGCGCCAGATGCACAAGCACCGCAAAGCCCGCAATGACTCTGACTAAGGACTGCCTGTGACTGGCTTGTTTATAACTCTGGAAGGCCCGGAAGGCGCTGGCAAAAGCACCAATCGTGAGTACCTGGCCGAACGCCTGCGTGCCGAGGGCATCGAGGTCGTGCTGACTCGCGAGCCTGGCGGTACACCGCTGGCCGAGCGCATCCGCGATGTCTTGCTGGCACCCGTCGACGAAGTCATGAACCCGGATACCGAGCTGTTGCTGGTGTTTGCCGCGCGTGCGCAGCACCTGGCCGAGGTGATTCGCCCGGCGCTGGCGCGCGGGGCCGTGGTGCTGTGCGATCGCTTTACCGACTCCACGTACGCCTATCAGGGTGGCGGCCGTGGGTTGTCCCTGGAGCGAATTGCTACCCTGGAAACCTTTGTCCAGGGTGACCTGCGTCCAGACCTGACGCTGGTGTTCGACTTGCCGATTGAAATCGGTATGGCACGCGCCAGTGCCCGTGGTCGGCTCGACCGTTTCGAGCTGGAAGGCCGGGTGTTTTTCGACGCCGTGCGCAATGCGTTTCTCAAGCGCGCGGCAGTCGATCCCGCGCGTTACCTGTTGGTGGATGCTTCACAGCCATTGGCCCAGGTTCAGCGAGCGCTGGACGCGCTGATGCCGCAACTGCTGGAGCGTCATCGTGGCTGAAGCCTATCCGTGGCAAGACAGCCTCTGGCAGCAACTGGCTGGACGTGCGCAGCATGCTCATGCCTATCTGCTCCACGGTCCTGCGGGCATTGGCAAGCGAGCCTTGGCCGAACGCCTGATGGCGCGTTTGCTGTGCCAGCGGCCTGAAGGTCTGGACGCGTGCGGGCAGTGTAAATCCTGCCTGTTGCTCAAGGCGGGTAGCCACCCGGATAACTACATCCTGGAGCCGGAAGAGGCGGACAAGGCGATCAAGGTCGACCAGGTCCGCGAACTGGTGGGTTTCGTGGTGCAGACCGCACAGCTGGGCGGGCGCAAGGTGGTGCTGATCGAGCCGGCGGAGTCGATGAACATCAACGCGGCCAACGCCTTGCTCAAAAGCCTCGAAGAGCCTTCGGGCGATACCGTGTTGTTGTTGGTCAGTCACCAGACCAGCCGGTTGCTGCCGACGATCAAGAGTCGTTGTGTGCAGCAAGCCTGTCCGCTGCCAAGCGAGGCCATGAGCCTTGCGTGGCTGGCCACGGCCTTGCCCGACTGCAGCGAAGACGAGCGCGTCGAACTGCTGACCCTGGCGGCGGGTTCACCCCTGGCGGCGGTCACCTTGCAGGCCCAGGGTGTGCGCGAGCAGCGTGCGCTGGTGGTCGACGGCGTCAAGAAGTTGCTCAAGCAGCAGCAGTCGCCCACGCAACTGGCTGAAGGCTGGAATGCGATCCCGCTGTTACTGCTGTTCGACTGGTTCTGTGATTGGTCGAACCTGATTCTGCGTTATCAATTGACCCAGGACGAGGCCGGGCTTGGCCTGGCGGACATGCGCAAGGTGGTGCAGTACCTGGCGCAGAAGTCCTCGAAGGACAAGGTCCTGACTATTCAGGACTGGATCCTTGCCCAGCGACAGAAGGTGCTGAGCAAGGCTAATCTCAATCGTGTGCTGCTGCTTGAAGCCTTGCTGGTGCAGTGGACAGGTTTGCCGGGCCAGCGATGATCCCGGCCGCCTGCATGAATGAACACCGTCCGGTCGCCGAACCCAGGTCGACCGTCCCCTCTCACAGGATGTAGTTTCAGCCTTTTATGCTCGTAGATTCCCATTGCCATCTCGACCGTCTCGATCTCGCCGCACATGACGGCTCCCTGGATGCCGCACTTGAAGCGGCACGCCAGCGTGGGGTCGGGCATTTCCTGTGCATCGGCGTCAGTGTCGATAACGCCGCCGACGTCAAGGCGCTCGCTGAGCGCTATGACGACGTCGACTGTTCGGTGGGGGTTCATCCCCTGGATGTGCAGCCGGACGCAGCTCCCGCGCTGGACTGGCTGCTGCAGGAGCTCAACCACCCGCGGGTAGTGGCCATCGGCGAAACCGGCCTGGACTACCACTACGAGCCTGAGGCGGCCCATTTGCAGCAGGCGTCCTTCCGGCTGCACCTGCACGCCGCGCAACAGACGGGCAAGCCGGTGATCGTCCACACCCGCGGCGCACGTGCCGATACGTTGGCGTTGTTGCGTGAAGCCGCGCTGCCCCAGGCCGGCGTACTGCATTGCTTCACTGAAGACTGGGACATGGCCAAGGCCGCGCTGGACCTGGGCTTCTACATTTCGCTGTCGGGGATCGTGACCTTCCGCAATGCCGATGCCCTGCGCGATGTGGCCAGCAAGGTGCCCGCAGACCGGCTGCTGGTCGAGACCGATTCGCCGTACCTGGCGCCGATTCCGTATCGCGGCAAGCCAAACCTGCCGCAATACGTGCGGGAAGTGGCAGAGTTCCTGGCGATGCTGCGCGGAGAGTCTTATGAGCGTTTCGCCGAACAGACCACCGAGAACTTCAAGCGGCTGTTTCCGTTGGCGCACGTCAGGTCGGTTGGCTAAAAGACGGTCTGGCGCTCAAATCGCAGGCAAAAAAAACCCGGGTTCTGGGGGGTGAATCCGGGTTAAGACCATTAGGAGTAAAACAAAGGCACGCAGTCCATTGGTACCTATATCGACACGCCACTTGGGGGAGATGACGCGTCGACATTTCAAGTATTGATCAGTATTGCGCCTCGTCCAGTTTGCCCCCCGCGTTTCTTAAACAAATTTGGAATACCGCCGCTTCGCTTGAGTTCTCACTGCCTGGCGATGGAGGCAATAATGGCGATAGTTTCGTCGATCACGCGCTTTTCTGTGTAGAAGTGCGGAGAGAAACGAATGCCGGGGCCGCGTGGAATACATACCACTTGCTGGGCTTTCAGGGTCTCGTAAAGCACCTGATTATCGATGCCGTCGATACTGAACGAGAAAATCCCGCCGCGCCGGGCCGGATTCAACGGGCTGTGCAGTTTCACCCCGGCAATGGTGCTGAGCCCCTCCTGTAGCCATTGCACCCGCTCGGCAATCAGGGCGGCAACCTGTTCCATGCCGACTTCTTCCAGTAACGACAGGCTGGCTTCCAGGGCCATGACCCCCAGCATGTTCGGGCTGCCGCACTCAAAACGTCGGGCACTTTTGGCCGGTTCCCAGGTGGTGCGGTTGTAATCGCCCATGTGTTCGAGCATGTGCCAGCCGAATTCGTGCAGCTTCAACTGCTCGCGCAGGTCGCTGCGCACATAGAACACCCCAAGGCCTTCTGGCCCCAGCATCCATTTGTGGCCGTCGGCCATGGCGAAGTCGCACTGATAACTCTGGACATCGAAGGGCAGGGCGCCCAGTTGCTGGATGGCGTCGATGCAGAACAGCACATCCTGCTGCTTGCAACCGGCGCCCAGGCGCTGCAGGTCCAGGCGCAGGCCGCTGGCGAACTGCACCGCGCTGACCGACATCAGGCGGGTCCGTGGACCGCAGGCAGTCAACAAGGCACCCTCCGGGTCGTCGCCCTTGAGGCTGACCTGGACCACTTCCACGCCTTGGGCGGTCAAGGCCTCCCAGACGATACGGTTGGACGGGAATTCTTCATCGCTGATGACGATCTGGTCACCACTGGCCCAGGTCAGTCCGAAGGCGACAAAAGACAATGCCTCTGAAGTATTTTTGACCAATGCGATATCATCTGTCGACGGCGCGTTTAGCAGTCGTTTCAGGCGTTCGCGCAGGCGTTGCTCCAATGCCATCCAGTCCGGATAGTCACGTGCACCCAGTAAAACGTTCTCCTGGGCGAAGCGCGACACGGCTGTCGCGGCGCGGTTTGGCCAGGGGGCAACGGCCGCATGATTCAAATAACGCAGGCCCGGAGCCTGTACAAATTCATCAAGAAACGTAGTCATGGTCGGATGATCCGTGCAATTTGGCGCAATTTAGGCATAATACGCGGCTTCGAATTTTGACCCCTACAGACCTTTTTCTTATGCATAAAGAACCTCGTAAGGTCCGTGAGTTTCGTCGCCGCGAGCAAGAAATTCTCGACACCGCGCTCAAGCTGTTCCTCGAACAAGGTGAAGACAGTGTCACCGTCGAGATGATCGCTGATGCCGTGGGTATCGGCAAAGGCACCATCTACAAGCACTTCAAGTCCAAGGCGGAGATCTATCTGCGCCTGATGCTCGACTACGAGCGTGACCTGAACGAGCTGCTGCACTCTGCCGATGTCGACAAGGATAAGGAAGCCCTGTCCCGGGCCTACTTCGAATTCCGCATGCGCGATCCGCAGCGCTACCGGTTGTTCGATCGCCTGGAAGAGAAGGTGGTCAAGGGCAACCAGGTGCCGGAGATGGTCGAGGAGCTGCACAAGATTCGCGCCTCCAATTTTGATCGCCTGACCTTGTTGATCAAGGGCCGCATCAGCGAAGGCAAGCTCGAAGACGTGCCGCCGTATTTCCACTTCTGCGCATCCTGGGCGCTGGTGCACGGCGCCGTGGCGCTGTATCACTCGCCGTTCTGGAGCAATGTGCTGGAAGATCAGGAAGGTTTCTTCCAGTTCCTGATGGATATCGGCGTGCGCATGGGTAACAAGCGCAAGCGCGATACCGACACGCCAGGCAGCTGATCCATTCAGCAGCCTTATTGCGCCATGTTTCCCTGTATGGCGCAGTGCCCCGGGAATATACTCAGGCTTAGGTATTGCTAAAACTTGATTTGTGAGTCAAGTTTTAGCTTTTCCGCATCGACTTCCGCCGGAGTGATCCATGATTGTTGACCGACAAGGCAGGCGCTTCCGCAATTTGCGGGTCAGTCTGACTTCCGCCTGCAACTACGCCTGTACCTACTGCGTGCCTAATGGCAAGCGGTTGGTGGCTGCGCAGGATGAACTGTCGGCCGAAGCCATGGCCCGCGGCGTTGCCTATCTGATCGAAGCCGCCGGCATCGAGCGTCTGCGCATCACCGGTGGCGAGCCGTTGGTGAGCCCCAAGCTGGAAGCCTTCATGACGGCGGTGGGGCAGATGGGGCTTGAAGACATCAGCCTGACCACCAATGGCCAACTGCTGGCCAGGAAGCTGCCCCTGCTGGTGGATGCCGGCATTCGGCGGATCAACGTTTCCCTTGATACCCTGGACGCTGCCGCGTTTCGCGGTATTGCCCGTGGCGGCGATCTGGCAACCGTGCTCGATGGCATGGAGCAGGCCCGTGCGGCCGGCATCAAGATCAAAGTCAACATGGTGCCGTTGCGTGGGCAGAACCTCGATCAAGTGTTGCCATTGCTCGATTACTGCCTGGAGCGTGGCTATGAGTTGCGTTTCATCGAGCTGATGCGCATGGGCCATTTGGCCAGTGATTCAAACGCGTTCCTGCAACAGTTCGTCAGCCTTCAGCAGTTGCTCAGCCTGATTGGCGAGCGGTACGAGTACCTGCAGGCCGACGCCCCCGTGGATGCCACGGCGGTGCGTTATGAAATCCCCGGTCATGGCCATTTCGGCGTGATCGCCAACGAAAGCGTGCCGTTCTGCCGCACCTGTTCGCGTTTGCGCCTGTCGTCCACGGGCTGGCTGCATGGCTGCCTGTCATCGAGCAACCGCCACTACGTTGGCGACTTGCTGGACAAACCGCGCCACCAGGCATTGCCCGCGCTCCAGCGCCTGCTGGTAAAAGCCTTGGGCGACAAGCAGGAAGTGGCGTTTTCCGGTGGGGCCACGGTGATGAAGATCATCGGCGGCTGACCGGGCTTTTGTGGCGAGGGAGCTTGCTCCCGTTGGGTCGTGAAACGGCCCCAATAAAGCCATTCTCCCGCGTGTTGTCAGAGATACCGCATTCCCCCGGTTTACGACGGCTGCGCCGCCGAGCGGGAGCAAGCTCCCTCGCCACAAGTTCGTATTATCAAACCGGAATTTTCCATGGACTCAAGGACTGGCGCGGAAGCTGCATCCTGCAAAGATTCGCCGGTTTTCCGTCACCGGCTTCTGGAGGGTAGGATGCGTAGCCTGGTTTTGCTGCTGGCCGTTTTGGCGCTTGGCGGCTGCATGAATGTCAGCGACATGGGCGAAGAGGCTCGCTACCACATGAGCGATGCGGGTCTGCTCGATCACAGCGACAGCCGTCGCGTGAATAACCTGCGTATTCAGCCAGACTCGTTCATCTACATTGCCCAAGGCCCGTTCGCGCCGCCGGGCAGTGCCGAGCCGCGACAGAATGTGGTCGCCGAAGAGGCCTTCAAGGGCTTTATCGAATATTTCCCGATGGTGCGCCGCGCCGCAGGCCCTGAAGGCCTGGATGCCGCCATGGGCGAGGCCCGCGACCTCGGAGCCCATTACCTGCTGTACACCCGCTTCGCCAATGCCGATGACCGCATCGGCAACTCGGACGAGTGGCTTGACCAGGAGGCCGTGGACCGCCTGGGGATCGACAGCGGGGTGATTCAGATCATGTTGATCGAGACCAGCACCCGCTATTTGATTGATACTGCACGGATCAAGAGTCGTGGCGGTTTACTGACGTTCCATGACAACAGGCCAGAAGATCTGCTGGGCCCGCCGCTTGCGCAATACGCTCGCAGCCTGCTGGGCCTGAGCGATCAGTAGTTCACCGGGAGAGCAACATGAGTGGTTCGCAAAAAGCTAACGATCTGCTGGGGCAAATCCCCAAGTCCAAAGGCTTGCCGCCCGTTCATTTGTGGAACCCCGACTTCTGTGGCGACATAGACATGCGCATCGCCCGCGACGGCACCTGGTTTTACCTGGGCACGCCGATCGGGCGTAAGCCGATGGTCAAGTTGTTCTCCACCATCATTCGCCGTGACGGCGATGATTACTTCCTGATTACTCCGGTGGAGAAGGTCGGGATCAAGGTCGACGACGCCCCCTTTGTGGCGGTGACGCTGGACGTCGAAGGTGAGGGCCAGACCCAGGTGCTGCGCTTCACCACCAACGTCGACGAGTTGACAGAGGCCGGCCCTGAGCACCCGTTGCATGTCGTGATCGACCCGGTCACTCAGGAGCCTGCGCCCTATGTGCATGTGCGCACCAATCTGCAAGCCCTGATCCATCGCAACGTGTTCTATCAGTTGGTCGAGCTGGCCGTGACCCGCGAGATCGACGGCCAGCGCTGGTTGGGTGTGTGGAGCGGCGGCGAGTTCTTCCGTATCGGCCTGGAACCCTGATCCGGACTACACCGTTTGCAGCGCCTTGCTGGCGGTTGCCCGACGCCATAGCAAGCGGCCCAGGGTAATCGACCAATTCAGCAAGGCCAGCGCCAACACGCTCAGCAGCAGGCTTGGCAAGCCCTGTTCGACGATGATCCTGCCTGCCAGCAACGGAAAACCGAATACTCCCACGAAGTAGCCAAGGCTGAACAACAGCAAGGCTTGCGACGTGCCGCCCGCCGGTGCTTCGTTGGCGGCCAGCCCATTGATCACCGAGTAGGTCAGGCCGTAGCCGATTCCCAGCACCACGGCTGCCATCCAGTACGTGAAGGCATCGTCGACGACGAAACAGAACATCAGCAGCGACACCACCATCAGCCCCGACAACAGGCAGGACGCCCAGTATGGATCACGCTTGACCACCCAGCCGGCGATCAGCAAGCGGCTGGTGATGGCGGCGCCCGTGAAGCCAAGGAAGAACAGCGAATAGTCCAGCGAGCGGGAGGCGGCGTAGCTGGTCTGGAAGCTCGATAACCCACCAAACACACAACCGCCGAGGCCGACCATGATGATGGGGAACAGTGCCCTGGAGGACAGCACGCGTATGGCGGATGTCCAACCAATCCGTGAAATCGCCGTCGTGCCCAACTGGTTCGGGCGCTGTTTCAGCGCGGCACCCAGGCGCCAGAACAGCACGGCGCCAATCAGGCTGGCCAGCGCCGCGAGGTAAAACGCGCTGGTGACCGGATAACCCAGTGCGCTGGCTGCGCGCCCCAGTAGTGGCCCGGAACCGATACCGGTCATCATGCTGCCTGACAGCAGTGCGAAGTATCTGGTGCGTTGTGCTGGCGCGACCAGCATCGCCACGATGATCGGCCCCAGGGTGTAGAAAACGCCCCAGCCCAGCCCGAGCGTCAGCCCGAAAAACAGCAGGGTATCGCCAAATCCCGGTGTCAGGGCAAAGCCCAGGCTAGCCAGTATCAGCAGCCCGCCGAAGAGCGCAATCGAGCGCGCCGCGCCGAGCAGGTCCGATAAGTGTCCGGAAAGGATCACGGCGGCGAAGGTGCTGAGCATTGCAGCTGAAATCACACTGCCGGCATCGTGCTCGTTACCGCCCCGTGAGCTGATCAGCAGCGAGAGCAGAAAGGTCGAACCGTAAGACAACGACAGCAGGTAGCTGGCAACGCAGAACAGGCCAAACAGCTTTCCTGATACGACAGGATCCGGGGTGGTGCGAGTGGGCATGGGCAAGTCTCGTGAACGGTGGGTGTTATCGGAGGCTTGGATACCACGTGCGACGCTGGCGTATGTTCTGCGGTTGGCGGTTTCAGGATTAGCAGAATGCGGAGTAATGCGTTCAGGTGTTACTTGCGGTCAAGCCGATTTCTTCGAGCAGGTCGTCGCGAAAACGTTGCAGGCGTTCGTGACGCAGGCGCGCCAGACGCTGGCCGGACGGCGTCTGAAAGCCGTCGGCAAGGTGCAGCAGCTTGGTCTGGAAGTGATCGAGGCAATAACGCTTGTCGTCGTAGTCCCGTGTGCGGGCCAAGGGGTCCGTGGCATCGTAAAGCGTGCTGCCCATGCGCCCGGCGATGTAAAACGTGCGCGCCACGCCGAGCATGCCGAGGGAATCGAGGCGGTCGGCGTCCTGAAGGATTTTCGCTTCCAGGGTGACGGGAGTGATGTTCGCCGAGAAACTGTGGGCCTCGATAGCGTGGGCAACGGCTCGTACCCTGGGTTCTGGCCAGTCCAGTTGGCGCAGGAGGGGCATGGCTTTTTCTGCCGCCAGTCGCGAGGCTTGTGAGCGCAGCGGCGAGTTCTTCTCTACCGCGACGCAGTCGTGCAGCAGTACACCGGCCAACAGCACCTCAAGATCGCCGCCTTCTTCGGCTTGAAGCCGCTGAGCGTTATGCCACACCCGCTGTAAGTGCGAGAGATCGTGAGCACCGTCTTCGGACGGCTCAAGGGCGTGGGGCAGCAAGGCTGAGGCGAGGCTTTGCAGTGGCGCGAAGATGGCGAGGTTCATGAAAATCCTTTTGTGCAGAACACATGTGTGGCGAGGGAGCGGGCTCTCGCCCGGCTTCGCTGAAACACCGCGGTGACTGGCTTTGGGGTCGCTACGCAACCCAGCGGGAGCAAGCTCCCTCGCCACGGCTGTTCATTGATGTCTGTATCAAGTTTTGAGGCGGTATGTGACGAACGTTGATTACCGACATAGTATGGCGTTTTCAATCGTTCTCAAGGGACGTTCATGTCGATCGAGATCCGCCCGGCCACACCCAGCGATGCCCCCCAAATCCTGGCCTTCATCACCGAGCTTGCCGATTTCGAGCGGGCCCGTCATGAAGTCATCGCCAGTGTGGCCGACATCGAGCGCAGCCTGTTCAGTGAGGGGGCCACCGCCCATGGCCTGATCTGCCTGCGCGACGGATTGCCGATCGGCTTCGCGGTGTTTTTCTTCAGCTACTCGACCTGGCTGGGCAGTAACTGCCTGTACCTCGAAGACCTGTACATCACCCCCGAGCAGCGCGGTGGTGGCGCCGGCAAACTGTTGCTGCGCCACTTGGCGAAAATCGCCTGCGCTAACGACTGCGGCCGTTTCGAGTGGAGTGTGCTGGAGTGGAACAAACCGGCGATCGAGTTCTACGAATCCCTCGGCGCGCAACCACAGGAAGAGTGGGTGCGCTATCGCATGGATGGCAACGTGTTACGCGACTTCGCCGAGGGTCGTTGATTATCGGCGGCGCAGGTCGCGCATCAGGCGGCGTGAAACCCGGCAAGCCCGGTCAATCCAAGGCCGTCCAACGAAAAAGGGCCCCCGTTCGGGAGCCCTTCTTGTTCAAGCGTACGACTTACATGTTCGGGTAAGTCGGGCCGCCGGCACCTTCCGGTGCCACCCAGGTGATGTTCTGCGCAGGGTCCTTGATGTCGCAGGTCTTGCAGTGCACACAGTTCTGGGCGTTGATCTGGAAGCGTTTTTCGCCGTCTTCCTGGGTGATCACTTCATACACGCCCGCCGGGCAGTAGCGCTGCGCCGGCTCGTCGTACAGCGGCAGGTTCTTGCTGATCGGGATGCTCGCGTCGGCCAGCTTCAGGTGGCAAGGCTGTTCTTCTTCGTGGTTGGTCCCCGAGATGAATACCGAGCTGAGCTTGTCGAAGCTGAGTTTGCCGTCCGGTTTCGGATAGTCGATCTTCTTGCTGTCGGCCGCCAGCTTCAGGCAAGCGTAATCCGGCTTGGTGTCGTGCAGGGTGAACGGCAGTTTGCCGCCGAAGATGTTCTGGTCGATCCAGTTGAAGCCGCCACCGACGATGGCGCCGTACTTGTGGATCGCCGGGCCGAAGTTACGGCTGGCGAACAGTTCTTCGTAGAGCCAGCTGGACTTGAACGACTCCACGTAGCTGGTCAGTTCGTCCGCGCCTTCAGAGCCTGCGAACAGGGCATCGGCCACCGAATCGGCGGCGAGCATGCCGGATTTCATGGCGGTGTGGCTGCCTTTGATCTTGGCGAAGTTCAGGGTGCCCAGGTCGCAACCGATCAGCGCGCCGCCCTTGAAGACCATTTTCGGCAGCGAGTTCAGGCCGCCTTTGCAGATGGCGCGTGCGCCGTAGCTGATGCGCTTGCCGCCTTCCAGGTATTGCTTGAGTACCGGGTGGTGCTTAAGGCGCTGGAACTCGTCGAACGGCGACAGGTAGGTGTTGCTGTAGGACAGGTCGACGATCAGGCCGACCACCACCTGGTTGTTTTCCAGGTGATAGAGGAAGGAGCCGCCAGTGTTTTCGGTGCCCATGATGTCCAGCGGCCAGCCGGCAGTGTGCACCACCAGGCCTGGTTGATGCTTGGCCGGGTCGATTTCCCAGATTTCCTTCAGGCCAATGCCGTAGTGCTGGGCGTCGGCGTCGCTGTCGAGGTTGAAGCGCTTGATCAGTTGCTTGCCGATGTGGCCACGGCAGCCTTCGGCGAACAGCGTGTACTTGCCGCGCAGTTCCATGCCCGGGGTGTACAGGCCTTCTTTGGGATTGCCTTCACGGTCAACGCCCAGGTCGCCGGTGATGATCCCGCGAACCACGCCGTTTTCGTCGAACAGGGCTTCCTGGGCGGCGAAGCCCGGGTAGATCTCTACACCGAGGTTCTCGGCCTGCTGGGCCAGCCAGCGGCACAGGTTGCCCAGGGAGATGATGTAGTTGCCTTCGTTGTGCATGGTCTTGGGCACAAGGAGGTCTGGAACCTTGATCGCGCCATCTTCATTCTTCAGGACGAAGATGTCATCGCGGGTGACCGGAGTGTTCAGCGGTGCGCCGAGCGCTTTCCAATCAGGGAACAATTCATTCAGGGCCCGAGGCTCGAACACCGCGCCGGAAAGAATGTGAGCGCCGACTTCGGAGCCTTTTTCGACCACGCAGACGCTAATTTCCTTACCGGCTTCGGCGGCCTTCTGCTTCAATCGGCAGGCGGCGGAAAGACCAGCGGGGCCGGCACCGACGATGACCACGTCGAATTCCATGTATTCGCGTTCCACAGGTTATCTCCTACTCAAGGCTCAACAGTTTTTTTTCTAATTGGAGGTTTGGCGTCGCATCGATGAATTGCTCCGCATTGCGGGGCAGGGGACAATCGATCCACCACCTTTCTCTCTAGGTGGCGCATTATATCTACACCACTCCCAGCGTCCAATACAAACGTTTGTTTGAATTTGCTGAAAGCCAGATAAATCAAAGAAGCGCGGCTTATAACTGACCATTTTGCCGTATTGACCAGAATAGGCGTTCCGGTCAAGATACGGGCGGTTTTGCGCTCGCCGTAGGCTGACTGTTGGTTTCAAGAGCACCTCTAAAGACAGGGCGAAGGCTGTACAAGGTGACGCGCAACGAGGGTTCGGTGCGAAGTTTACACGCTGCGAAAAGACCTGGCCGATCAGTCGTCGCTGACGAACGGTCATCCCTCTCGTGAGCAGGGTCACCCATTCACATGCCGGCGTTTTTAGAGGTGCCCTTGCGCCGTTGAGCATCAACCGCCAGGTTCGCCTAGGCGACTTTCTTTTCACCGGAGAGTAACGAGGAATCCATGAAGGTTCTTGTAGCTGTCAAACGAGTGGTCGACTATAACGTCAAGGTTCGCGTCAAAGCGGACAACTCCGGCGTCGATCTCGCTAACGTCAAGATGTCGATGAACCCTTTCTGCGAAATCGCAGTGGAAGAAGCCGTACGCCTGAAAGAGAAGGGTGTTGCGACTGAAATCGTCGTCGTCTCCATCGGCCCGTCCACCGCTCAAGAGCAACTGCGCACCGCGCTGGCTCTGGGTGCCGACCGCGCCATCCTCGTCGAATCCGCCGAAGACCTGACTTCCCTGGCCGTTGCCAAGCTGTTGAAGGCCGTTGTCGACAAGGAACAGCCTTCGCTGGTGATCCTTGGCAAACAAGCCATCGACAGCGACAACAACCAGACCGGCCAGATGCTGGCTGCCTTGAGCGGCTATGGTCAGGGCACTTTCGCCTCGAAAGTCGAAGTCGCTGGCGACTCCGTTGCCGTGACGCGTGAAGTCGACGGCGGTGCACAGACGGTTTCCCTGAAACTGCCGGCCATTGTCACCACCGACCTGCGTTTGAACGAGCCGCGCTACGCGTCCCTGCCAAACATCATGAAAGCCAAGAAGAAGCCGCTTGAAGTGCTGACTCCTGAAGCTTTGGGCGTTTCCACCGCCTCTACCAACAAGACCCTGAAAGTCGAAGCGCCGGCTGCACGCAGCGCGGGTATCAAGGTCAAGTCGGTGGCTGAACTGGTCGAGAAACTGAAAAACGAAGCGAAGGTAATCTAATCATGACTATCTTGGTAATCGCTGAACACGACAACAAAGCAGTGGCCCCGGCCACGCTGAACACCGTGGCGGCCGCCGCTAAAATCGGTGGCGACGTCCATGTCCTGGTTGCAGGCGCAGGCGTTGGTGCCGTGGCTGAAGCCGCTGCAAAAATCGCTGGCGTGGCCAAAGTACTGGTCGCCGACAACGCAGCCTACGCTCACCAGCTGCCGGAAAACGTGGCACCGCTGGTCGCCGAGCTGGGTAAAGGCTACAGCCACATCCTGGCCGCCGCGACTTCCAACGGCAAAAACATCCTGCCGCGCGTTGCTGCGGCACTGGACGTTGACCAGATCTCCGAGATCATCTCGGTTGAAAGCGCCGATACCTTCAAGCGCCCGATCTATGCCGGTAACGCCATTGCTACCGTGCAGTCCAACGCTGCAGTCAAAGTGATCACCGTGCGTGCCACCGGTTTCGACCCGGTAGCGGCTGAAGGTGGTTCGGCGGCTGTTGAAGCCGTTGCCGCTGCCCACGACGCGGGTATCTCCAGCTTCGTTGGCGAAGAGCTGGCCAAGTCCGATCGTCCGGAACTGACCGCTGCCAAGATCGTCGTTTCCGGCGGCCGCGGCATGCAGAACGGCGACAACTTCAAACACCTGTACGCCTTGGCTGACAAGCTGGGCGCTGCTGTCGGTGCTTCCCGCGCCGCGGTCGACGCAGGTTTCGTACCCAACGACATGCAGGTCGGCCAGACCGGCAAGATCGTTGCTCCACAGCTGTACATTGCCGTCGGTATCTCCGGCGCGATCCAGCACCTGGCCGGCATGAAAGACTCCAAAGTGATCGTTGCGATCAACAAGGACGAAGAAGCGCCGATCTTCCAGGTGGCCGATTACGGCCTGGTGGCGGACTTGTTCGAAGCCATCCCTGAGTTCGAGAAACTGGTCTAATCCAGCGGCTTGACTTATAAAGAGCCCGGCCTTCTGGCCGGGTTTTTTATTGTCTGCGATTTACAGAGTGGGGAAACATGCCATGGAGATGCATCGCTTGAGCGGTTGGTCGATGCTGGTGAGCCTGTTGTTATGGCCGGCGCTGTCGGTCGCAGCCGGCAAGTGCGAACGCCTGGTGGTGACCGGCAGCCCGGATGCGCCACCGTATCTGTGGCAGGACCCGCAGGATCCCGCGCACTTGATCGGCAGCAACGCCGACCTGCTGCGGCAGGTGGCGGGGGAGTTGGGGCTCATCGTCGAGCTGCGCTACGCCGGCAAGCGCTCACAGGCAATCGAGGAGGTGCGCAGCGGACGCATCGACATGCTGGCGGACGCGTCATTGATGACCCAGCAGCTGGAGTCGCTGGATTACATTCATCCGGCGCTGGCAGGCAACGACTACCTGGTGTGGACTCGCATTGGCTCGACCCTGGACTACACCGAGGCGAAGGACTTGAGCGGGCACACGGGCGCGGTTTCGCAACAGGCGCGGTTGACCCAGGCCTTCGAGGCGTTCGCACGGTCGCAATTGACCCTGGTGAGTACGCCAAACCTGACCCAGGCCTTTCAGAAGCTGGTGTTGGGTGAAGTGGAGTACGTCCTGGCCGGACGCTATGCCGGGATGGCCATGGCACAGACATTGAGCATCGCCAACGATGTGCAGGCTGACCCGCAACCGATCGACAAACCCGGGCTGTTCCTGGCCATTTCTCACAACTCGGCCTGCAACGATCCATGGTTGCGCGGACAGTTGGCCAAAAAGATGACAGAATTGCCCGCGTCCGGTCTGACGGAGGCTGTGCTACAGCGCAATCTGGAGCGCTGGAAAGCACATTTGAAACAGCCCGTCAGCACCCCAAAACAGTAGGGATTTTTAGTGACTATTCGACCTCTTTTCGCTGCCCTGGCCGTTACGGCTCTGGCGGGTTGTGCAGCCGATCCGGCGCCGAATGAACAAATGCGTCTGACCGGGCAGGCCCTGGAACAGGCCGCCGCCGTCGGGGCAACCGCCGGGGAAGTGCCCGAGCTGAAACTGGCTGAAGGCAAGTACAGCCGGGCCAAGGCCGATATGGCCGATCAGTCGTTCAAGGATGCCCGCATGCAGGCCGAACAGGCCGAGCTGGATGCGCGCCTGGCAGAGGCCAAGGTTTTGACCCTGAAAAGCCAGGAACAACTCAACGTGCTCAATACCCGCATTGCTCGTCTGCGCAAGCAGCTGGGAGACGCCCAATGAACCTGAAGAGCGGGGTACTGGGTGGGGTGTTGCTGTTCGGCCTTTACGGTTGTGCGGGCCAGCACAGTGACGTTGCGTTGCAACAGGCCAGCGCCGACTTCCAGAAGGTCAAGGAAGACTCGAACGTATTGCGCATTGCCCCCAAGGACGTGATTCGTGCCGGTGAGTCCCTGGCGCGGGCCGATCGCCTGTCCAGCTACTGGGGCAGTGGTGCCGATGTACAGCACTACGCCTACCTGAGTCAGCGCTACAGCGAAATTGCCCGCCAGCACAGCGAGAAAGTGCTCAATGAGGAGCGGGCGGCCAAGCTTGAGTTGGAGCGTCAGCGCCTGCAACTGGCGTTGCGCGAAGCCAAGTTGCTCAGCGTGCAGCAACAGGGCAAATGGCTGGAAGAGCAAATCATCAGCCTGGCGACCACCCAGACCGATCGTGGCCTGGTGATGACGCTCGGGGATGTGTTGTTCGACACCGGTGAGGCGGAGCTGAAAAGTTCGGCCAACCGGACCGTATTGAAGATTGTCCAGTTCCTGCAGCTCAATCCCAAGCGCGTGGTCCGCATCGAGGGCTACGCCGACAGCACGGGGGGCAAGCAGGAGAACCGTAAACTGTCCCGCGATCGTGCCCAGGCAGTGGCGAACATGCTGATGGACCTGGGGATTGACGATAAACGCATTCAAGTCGAAGGCTACGGCGATGAATACCCGGTAGAGGCCAACGCGTCCGAGCGCGGCCGCGCGCAGAACCGTCGGGTTGAAATTGTCTTCTCCGATGAAAAAGGCCAGCTAGGCGCCGCCCGCTAAGGTCGGCGTCACTGGAAAACCCGGCCCCCTCAGAGGTGCCGGGTTTTTTTATGCCTGCGAAAGGCTCCACAAAACAGTACAGTTTTTGCTGACACTGCACTGTATGGTCGACTATTGTAGTAACTGTCCCAGTACACTTCCAAACTGTTCCGGTAGTGTTTCACACAAGAATAAAATGCCCGTGAAATCGAGTGCTGCGTCATGACCAATCTTTTGCTCTATCAACGTATCGCTCAGCAGCTCGCTGAGGATATCCGGCGCGGGGTCTATCAGCCCGGCGAACGCGTTCCCTCGGTACGCAAGATGAGTTCGCAGCTCAATGTCAGCCATGCGACCGTGCTTCAGGCGTATGCCAATCTCGAAGATCAGGGTCTGATCCGCGCGCGTCCGCAATCGGGCTATTACGTGCACCAGACTCCGGCACTGACAGCGCCGACCCCGGATATCGCCCGTGTCGAGCGTCCTGGCCTGGTGACCCGCAGCAGCATCATTCAGCAAGTGTTGGTGGAATCGCGCCGCGAAGGGGTGTTCCCGCTGGGGGCCGCGGTGCCCAGTGTCGACTACCTGCCGGTACGGGCACTGCACCAGCAATTGGCCAAGGTCACGCGCTTTCACAGTCCGCGGGCGTTCAGTTACATGTTCAGCCCGGGCTTCGAGCCCTTGCGGCGCCAGGTGGCGATCCGCATGCGTGATGCCGGGGTAGTGGTCGATCCTAGCGAAGTGGTAATTACCCACGGCTGTGTCGATGCCTTGCAGATGTCCCTGCGGGTATTGACCCGTCCCGGCGACTTGATCGCCGCGGAGTCGCCGACCTACTACGGTTTGTTGCAACTGGCCGACCTGCTCGGGCTCAAGGTGATCGAGATCCCCAGCGACCCCGCCACGGGCATGAGCCTGGAAGCGCTTCAGCTGGCCGCCAACCAATGGTCGATCAAGGCGTTGGTGCTGACCACGCGCCTGAGCAACCCATTGGGCGGCACCATGCCCGAAGAGCGGCAGAAACAACTGCTGCGCCTGGCGTCGGATTTCGATATCCAGGTGGTCGAAGACGATATCTACGGCGAATTGATGTTCGAGCAGGGGCGCACCAAGTCCCTGAAGGCCTATGACCGGCTGGATCGGGTGATCTACTGCTCGAGTTTTTCCAAGACTTTGTCGCCGGGCGTGCGCATCGGCTGGATGATTGCCGGCAAGTATCAGCAGGAAATCCAGCGCTTGCAGACCTTCAGCACGCACTCGGCGTGCAGCGTGACGCAGATGGGGATCGCGGCTTATCTGGAGAACGGCGGTTACGATCGGCACCTGCGTTACATTCGCCAGGAATACCGCAAGAACCTCAGCGCCTTCCAGTTGGCCGTGCAGCAGTATTTTCCGGAAGGCACGCAGATGACCCGGCCCACGGGCGGATTCATCCTGTGGGTCAGCCTGCCGGGGCGGGTCAATACCCAGGAGCTGCATGTGCGGGCGTTGCAGCAGGGCATCAGCATCGCGCCAGGGCTGATTTTCAGCAACACCGAGCAGTTCAACCACTGCATCCGCCTCAATTGCGGGACGCCTTGGAACCGTGAGGCCGAGCGCGCGCTGATGACGCTCGGCATGCTTGCCACCCAGCTTTGCCAGGAAACCGCCAGCGGCTTTTGAGGGGCGGACCGGGTCAATCGCGATGGGCGCTTGTCAGCGACCTTGCAACAAGCGAGCATATGGCCCTCTGCCGTTAGTGCTGTAGGGTCATGAACGCGATTTTTCCTGCTGGTCTGGTGTTGGCTTGCCTGTTGAGTGTCTTGAACCCGGATGAGGCGCTGGCGGCATCCGCTGAGCAAAGTACCGTGAGCACTGCTGCAACGACAGTTGAGCCGGTGAACCAGGCGCAAGCGGCGAAGAAGCCGGCACCGCAAAAAGAGCGCCCGCCTATTGCCTCCAAATCCAGGGCCGCCAGTGAGGTGGTCAGGACCACTGAGCTGCCATCGACCAATGTGGATTTGAGTCTGCCATCCGATATGGTCAGGCAATTGCAGCCGATTGGCAGCCTGCCCCTGGTCAGGCGAGCCCCCTTGCTGCCGCCGCTGTTTGGTGAAAAACCCAAGGAAGAAAGCAAATTTCAGCTCAATGGCCGGCTGATTACCAACGAACTGCAATTGCAGATGCGCAATGAGGATCGGCGGGAAGTCGAGGGCGCGGCGCTGGAATTTCAGTTCAATCAGTGAGCGGTGTGACCCAACGCCCCGACGCTTTGTCGCACGACTGACCGGTCACGCGCATTTGCGTGAAAAACCGCGATCGAGCCAATTTCAAACGACTGTTTTAGCGGTTACTCTAGCCCATGTCATTCAACACATTAGCCGTCGCGAGGAACTTGACGTCATGAAATGCCGAGAAGGCTGTGGCGCCTGTTGCATTGCCCCTTCCATCAGCACCCCGATTCCCGGCATGCCAAATGGCAAGGCCGCGGGAGAACGTTGCGTGCAACTGTCTGTCGATAATCTATGCAGCATTTTCGGCCAGCCCGAACGACCCGCGGTGTGCGGTTCGTTTCAGGCGGATGTCGAAGTCTGTGGTACCAGCAGTGAAGAGGCGATCAGGTTGCTCGGTTGGTGGGAGCAAATGACCGCGGCGTAGTGTGTTCAACGAACGGACTTTCAACAATAAGGAATAAGACTATGGGTTCGCTGCATCGTATCGCTGTGTTGTGTGGTTTGACCGCCGTACTGGCCTCGACCGTCGCTCAGGCTGAAAGCTGGACGGTCGCCAAGAATGAAGATGGCATCAAGATCTCCCTGAGTGAAATGCCCGGCTCCGACTACAAGTCCTATCAGGGCGTCACCCTGATGAAGACCACCGTCGCCAAGCTGCGCGCGCTGCAGGATGATGTGTCAGGCGCCTGTGCCTGGATTCATGAATGCAAGACCCAGAAACTGCTCAAGCACGAAGGCGATCAGAGCTGGACCTACACCCAGTTCAATACACCTTGGCCGGTCACCCCGCGTGACTCGGTACTGCATGTCACTACCGTCGAGAGCGCCGATGGCAGCCTGACCCGTAACCTCGAAGGTATGCCGAAGTACATTCCGGAAGAAAAAGGCTTTGTCCGGGTCGCCCAGGTCAAGGGGTTCTGGAAGTTTGTCCCGAAAGGCGATCAAGTCGAAGTGACCTATCAGGTGCATACCGAGCCGGGCGGCAGCGTGCCGGCGATGGTGGCCAACAAGTTCGTGGTCGATGCACCGTTCAATACCTTGAAGTCCCTGAAAGAGCGTGCCGAGAAGTAAGGACTGGGCGGTAGGAGCGAGCGATGGAAGTGAACGATAACGCGTACTGACTGAATAAACGCGTCTCTATCAGGTTTATCGCGAGCATACTTGCTCCTACAGCCGTCGACAGCGGGAACGATTACTGGCGATTCGGTGTCGAGATGGTAGTAAGCCCATATGAGGGGTTTATCGAGGAGGTACCGATGCAAAAGTGGGCAATCACCTTTGTTGATAATCATGGTGTGCAAACCGTCGAGCATTTTGACTGCGAGCAAAAGCCTGATATGGAAAAGGCTGCGCAATTGATCCGCACCAGACTCCTCCCGGTCCCGGCCGAACTGGACCTCAATGATCTGGAGGGGCGTATCGAGGACCCGACGCTCAAAAGCCTGAAAGAGCAGAACAGCATCCAAATCCTCAGCATCTCCCTGATTTCTTGAACCCTTCCCGCAACCAGGCCTTGGCAGGCGCTCTGACTTGAGGCTACTCTGCAATCGAGATCAGCGAATGGATCGCTAAGGTCTGGTCTTGTCAGCTACATGCTTGTTTCCCGGCGGCATTTTCTTGCCGTATCGCTCTCACCATTCGGTTGCGGGCGCAGGGAGTACGGAAAGTCTATCCATGGTTTAAGGAGGACGTTTCATGAGCACAGCCTATCAAGAAGACATCAGCAGCAGCGTGCTGCGCCGCATGAAAGAAGGCGGTTTTGATTTTTCCCGGTTCCATCCCATCGAGTTCTACGCCATTTTCCCGGACGAGGAGCGGGCGCGCAGGGCGGCAGGACATTTTCGCGGTGAATCCTTGAATGCACAGATCAGTGTGCGCGACGACGGCGCCTGGCATCTGGAGCTGAGCAAGGTGATGTACGCCACCTATGGCGGCATCGGTGATTTCGAACAGGACTTCGAGGCGGTGGTCGGGCCATTGGGCGGCATTATCGAGGGTTGGGGCGTCAAGCAGGAGGTACGAGGGCTACTCGCATAACACTATGAACAGCGACAACACTCAGCGACGGCTGACCTCAGGGTCGGCCGTTTTCATTTGCCGTTACGGTGTCACCTTCCGTCTCGCCATATGCTTCAGATAGTCCACCAGCATCGTCAGTTCCTCGTCCGTCAACACGCTGGCCGAAAACCCCGGCATTTTCGCCTGTGGCCATTGACGCAGACTTTGCGGGTCGCGGATATAGCGCTTGAGGAAGTCCGTGCCAAAGTACTCGGTCGGGCTGTAGGGAATGTTCAGGTCCGGGCCGAACTGCGCATCACCGGCGCCATTGAGGCGATGGCAGGCCAGGCAGTTCTTCTGGAACAGCGCGAAGCCCCGGTTCACCGGGTTACTGGTAGCCAGCGCGGGATCCGGCAGCAGGGCAGGGAAGCGTTGTGCGACTGGCGCCAGGCGCTGGATGCGAGCCACCTGGAAAGGCCACTGCTCGGGGCTGATATGCCCAGCCTCAGGGTCGGTCCACACCAGGTAGAACGGACCGGCGCCCGGTTTGCCCTCCGACAATGCCGGCCACGGCTCGGCCGGGTCTTCGATCGCCAGCCACGCCCGCGCGCCGGTGGTGCCGAGCAGGGGCGCTGCCGACAGTTCGGCGGCGAAACCGTCCAGGGCCACCACCTGCACATGGTCGTTGGCCTGTACGCCGGTCAACAACGCCGCCAACGGCACCGCGCGATAACTCATGGTGCGCTTGTAGGAGACGTCGTCAACGATGGTGATGGTTTGCACCCGAGGATGCTTGAGCAGTTCCTCGGTTTTCCAGGTGCGACTGCCGGAGCCCAGGTCGAGCACCAGTTGCGCGGCATACAAGGGCGTGCTGAGCAGCAAGGCCCCAAGCAAAAGAAGCGCTCTCAAGTGATCGCCATCCGGTTGTGGTCATGTCACCAAGGTTGGCACACGCACACGGAGCCGGAAAGCGAGCACTTCGGTTTTTTCAGAAAGGTACCGCAAACAATCCTGCCCGATTATCCGATGACCTTGGTCAGGTTCGGCAAAATGAGGAGCAGCGTGGTGGCGAATAGAATGAGCCCGGCTTGACGCACTTTCGATTGTTTGAACATGGCTGACCGCCTTTTTTTGTTATTTCCTGAGCGTCGAATGCTTGCCTGCATTTCTCCATGACGGCAAAGCGCTGTAATTCCCTTCATCACGGGTGCCTCGGCAAAACCCGACGACAACCTCGTACGTTTCACCTTAGGGGCCCCGCCGACTGTGGTTTAGATCCATTTCGTATCAAACAAGCGAAAATCGCTACTAAAAAAGCATGAGGCCTATTGCCAGCTGCTTTGCCGCCCTTTTGCTAGACAGTTCGCTGACCTGAAACGGTTAATCCGATAGCAGACTACCGTCCGTCTGAGCGTGACCGTCAAGGCCGTTGAGCGCTTCGGTCATTGAATCCGCCGCTGCTGGGCCTAAGGTGAGGACTCGCTGATCTTTCACCTGCCCGGCAGTACGAGGATGTCATGACCCAAGCTTTGATTTTCGATGCAATACGCACGCCCCGTGGCCGTGGCAAGGCGGATGGCGCCCTGCACGGTGTCAAGCCGGTGAACCTGGTAGCCGGTCTGCTGGGGGCCCTGCAGCAGCGTACACAACTCGACACCAGCCAGGTCGATGACATCGTGCTGGGCTGCGTCACGCCGGTGGGCGACCAGGGCGCCGACATCGCCAAGACCGCGGCGCTGGTGGCGGACTGGGATGTCAGCGTCGCCGGGGTGCAGATCAACCGGTTCTGCGCATCGGGCCTCGAGGCGGTGAACCTCGGCGCGATGAAAGTGCGCTCCGGATTCGAGGACCTGGTGGTGGTCGGTGGCGTCGAATCCATGTCCCGCGTGCCGATGGGCAGTGATGGCGGTGCCTGGGCGCTGGACCCGCAGACCAACCTGCACACCCATTTCACCCCGCAAGGCGTGGGCGCCGACCTGATCGCCACGCTCGAGGGCTTCAGCCGGCATGACGTCGACACCTTTGCCCTGCATTCCCAGCAGAAGGCGGCCCGGGCGCGGGCAGACGGCTCGTTCAGCAAGTCTCTGGTGCCCGTACAGGATCAGAATGGCATTGTCTTGCTCGATCACGATGAGTTCATCCGTGCCGACTCGACCCTCGAAGGCCTGGGCAAGCTCAAGCCGAGTTTCGAGATGATCGGGCAGATGGGCTTCGATGCCACGGCGTTGCGGGTCTACAGCCACGTGGAGCGCATCCATCACGTGCATACACCGGGCAACAGTTCCGGAATTGTCGACGGTGCGGCACTGATGCTGATCGGCTCCGAAGCCTGTGGTCGGGCGCTGGGGCTGCAGCCGCGGGCGCGAATCGTCGCCACGGCCGTCACCAGCACCGACCCGACCATCATGCTCACCGGCCCCGCGCCGGCCACCCGCAAGGCGTTGGCCAAGGCCGGGCTGCGGGTCGAGGACATTGACCTGTTCGAGGTTAATGAAGCCTTCGCCTCGGTGGTGCTCAAGTTCATCAAGGACATGGCCATCGATCCGGCCAGGGTCAACGTCAACGGCGGCTCTATCGCCATGGGCCACCCGCTGGGCGCCACCGGCTGCGCGATTCTCGGCACCTTGCTCGATGAGCTGGAAGTGCGTCAGCAACGCTACGGCCTGGCAACCCTCTGTGTGGGCGGCGGCATGGGCATTGCCACCATCATCGAACGCTACTGAGCCCCCGACTTCAAGGAAACCTGTTCATGACTGATGCCATTCGTTACGAAAAGGGCCCGGACCGGATTGTGGTCCTGACCATCGACATGCCGGGCCAGAGCGCCAACACCATGAACGCGGTGTACCGCGATGCCATGGCCGACTGCGTCCAGCGTTTGCTGGCCGACAAGGATTCCATCGCCGGGGTGATCATCACCTCCGGGAAAAAAACCTTCTTTGCCGGCGGCGATCTCAACGAACTGATCAAGGTTGGCAAGCCTGAAGCCAAGGCTTTCTACGACAGTGTGCTGCAGCTTAAAGGCCAGTTGCGCGCCCTGGAAACCCTCGGCAAGCCGGTGGTGGCAGCGATCAATGGTGCTGCGCTGGGCGGTGGTTGGGAGATCTGCCTGGCCTGCCATCACCGTGTGGCCCTGGACCACGGCTCGGTGCAGATAGGGTTGCCGGAAGTGACCCTAGGCCTGCTGCCGGGCGGTGGCGGGGTGGTGCGCATGGTGCGCATGCTGGGCCTGGAAAAGGCGCTGCCTTACCTGCTCGAAGGCAAGAAAGTCCGACCGCCGCAAGCCCTGCAAGCCGGGTTGGTCGACGAGCTGGCGGCGGATCACGCTGAATTGCTGGCCAAGTCCCGGGCCTGGATTCTTGCCAACCCGGCGGCGGTGCAGTGTTGGGATGTGAAGGGCTACCAGATCCCGGGCGGCCCGCCATCGCACCCTAAAGTCGCGCAAATGCTGGCCATCGCACCGTCGATCTTGCGCAGCAAGACCCAGGGTTGCATGCCGGCGCCAGAGAAAATCCTCTGCGCGGCGGTTGAGGGCGCCCAGGTTGATTTCGACACCGCGCAGTTGATTGAAGCCCGTTATTTCACCGAACTGACCACCGGCCAGGTGGCGAAAAACATGATCGGCACCTTCTGGTTCCAGCTCAACGAAATCAACGCCGGTGGTTCGCGCCCCGCAGGGTTTGCGCCGCACGTGACGAAAAAACTCGGGGTTTTGGGTGCCGGCATGATGGGCGCCGGGATTGCCTATGTCAGCGCGGTGGCCGGGATAGACGTGGTGCTCAAGGACATCAGCCTGGCGGCGGCCGAGAAGGGCAAGGCCCATTCGGCGGCGTTGCTGGACAAGAAAGTTGCCCGTGGTCAACTGAGCTCCGAGCAACGAGACGCCACCCTGGCGCGGATCCAGGCCACCGAGCAGGATACCGACCTGGCCGGTTGCGACCTGGTCATCGAAGCGGTATTCGAAGACCGTGAACTCAAGGCCCGCGTGTCGTCGGCCGCGCAAAGCGTCGTCGGTACGGACGCGGTGATCGCCTCGAACACCTCGACCTTGCCCATCAGCGGCCTGGCGACCGCGGTCCCGGACCAGTCGAAATTCATCGGCCTGCACTTCTTCAGTCCGGTGGAAAAAATGCCACTGGTGGAGATCATCAAGGGCGCCAACACCAGCGACGAAACCCTGGCCCGTGGTTTCGATTTCGTCCTGCAAATCAAGAAAACCCCGATTGTGGTCAACGACAGCCGGGGTTTCTTCACTTCGCGGGTGTTCGGCACGTTTACCAACGAAGGGATCGCCATGCTCGGCGAGGGCATCGCGGCACCGATGATCGAAACCGAAGCGCGCAAGGCAGGGATGCCCATTGGTCCATTGGCGATTTCCGACGAAGTTTCCCTCAGCCTGATGAGCCACATCCGGCAGCAGACCGCCAAGGACTTGCAAGCCGAAGGCAAACCGTTGACGGAGCATCCGGCGTTTGCCGTGATCGATCTGCTGCTCAACGAGTACAAGCGTCCGGGCAAGGCGGCGGGTGGCGGTTTCTACGAGTACCCGGCGGGTGCCCAGAAGCACTTGTGGCCGGGACTCAAAGCGCGTTTCGAGCAGGCTGACGGGCAGATTTCGCCACAGGACGTGCGTGATCGCCTGCTGTTCGTACAGGCCATCGAAACCGTGCGCTGCGTGGAGGAGGGCGTGCTGCTGTCGACCGCCGACGCGAACATCGGCTCGATCTTCGGCATCGGCTTCGCCGCCTGGACGGGTGGCGCGCTGCAGTTCATCAACCAGTACGGTGTGCAAGACTTCGTCGCCCGCGCCCGGTATCTGGCACAACAATATGGCGAGCGCTTCACACCGCCGGCCCTGTTGCTGGAAAAAGCGGCCAGCGGCGAACGGTTCTGACCGGTTAGCGGCATGCGCCGGGCTTGCCTTGACCCCGGGTTTCAAGGCAGGCTCTGGTGTGTGCGCTATTGCCTTTATCGTGTCAGGTACTTTCTATGTCGTTACGCATCTGCATTCTGGAAACCGACATCCTGCGTCCGGAACTGGTCGATCAATATCAGGGTTACGGGCAGATGTTCCAGCGTCTGTTTTCGCAGCAACCCATCGCTGCCGAGTTCACGGTCTACAACGTGATGCAGGGCCAATACCCAAGTGACGAGCTGAGTTTCGACGCTTATCTGGTCACCGGCAGCAAGGCCGATTCGTTTGGCACCGATCCCTGGATCCAGACCCTCAAGACTTACCTGCTGACGCGCTATGAGCGCGGCGACAAACTGCTGGGCGTGTGCTTCGGTCATCAACTGCTGGCCCTGTTGCTGGGCGGCAAGAGTGAGCGGGCTACCCAGGGCTGGGGCGTTGGCACCCACAACTACAAACTGGCGGCCAAGGCGCCCTGGATGAACCCGGTGAGGGAAGAGCTGACGCTGTTGATCAGCCACCAGGACCAGGTCACCGCGCTACCGGAAAACGCTACGGTGATCGCCTCCAGCGATTTCTGCCCGTACGCGGCGTACCACATCAACGACCAGGTGCTGTGCTTCCAGGGGCATCCGGAGTTCATTCATGACTACTCGCGGGCGTTGCTGGACATCCGCCAGCAGAACCTTGGCGAGCAGATCTACCAGCAGGGCGTGGCCAGTCTGGCCCATGACCATCACGGCACGACCGTTGCGGAGTGGATGATGCGCTTTGTCGCACACAAGCCTGACGCCGCTTCCTGAGGTATCAACTCCTCGCGGGCTTGCCCGCGAGGGAGTTCTACGGCCTGAATCTGAACCCGTGCTGAACACCACCGATATTGATACTCGGGGTGTTGTATCCGCGTTTGCTCTTGGTGTCCCTGCGACGTAAGCTGCGCGCGTTTTCATCCTGTTTGGAGGCCCACAATGGCCACGTGTTCCAGTGACAGTTGTCGGCCGGTTTCGATAGCCGGCCACTCCCAGGCAAGATAACGCGCAATGTTCTGTGCCGTTGTCTCGCCCCCCCAAGCGAGCAGCGGCATCCCGCTCACGGCCCGTACCGGCCGTCGCCGATGCCCCTCTCATCGACAGTCAAACCTGTCGACACACCAGTTGTTCATGACCGTTCCCCAGACTACGGATGGAACCGTCGTGGGCGCTCAGCGTCTGCTTCCGGGCATGACGCGGAACGAGAAGGGAATACCCCATGCAAGCCATCAATAACATCAACATGACCTCGATGGTCGACACCCTCGTCAGCCTCAGTGCCGCGTTCATTCTCGGCGGGCTGATCGGTTTCGAACGCCAGTACCGCCAGCGTACCGCCGGCCTGCGCACCAATGTGCTGGTCGCCGTGGGCGCGGCGATTTTCGTCGACACGGCCAACCGACTCGGTGGCGCCGACGGGGCGGTCAGGGTGATCGCCTACGTGGTGTCCGGTATCGGATTCCTTGGCGCGGGGGTGATCATGCGCGAGGAAGGCAACGTTCGCGGCCTGAATACCGCCGCCACCCTCTGGGCTTCGGCCGCCGTCGGCGCCTGCGCCGGTGCCGACCTGGTGCTGGAAGCCTTGCTCGGCACCTTGTTTGTGTTGGCGGCAAACACCTTGCTGCGACCAATCGTCAACAACATCAACCGCCAGCCGCTGGACGTCATTTCGGCCGAGGTGACCAACATTGTCTATGTGATTGCCCAGCGTTCCCGGCAAAAGGCGGTATTTGCCTTGCTCGAGGCCGAGCTTGAGCGCAGCAATTATCCGGCCAGCGATGTCGACGTACATGCCTTTGGCAGCGATGAAGTGGAAATCGAAGCCACCCTTGCCACGACATCGGTGGATGGCGATGAGCTGGATGCTCTGGTGGCGCGGTTGAGCCTCTCGCCGTTGGTGCAACAAGCGTTCTGGAGCCCGAGTACCACGGACTGATGTATATTTCTTGGGAAATTTCCTACTAGCTTTAGGACGTTTCCTAGATAAGTTTGGCAGCCATGCCGAGATAATTGAGTCATCTTTCTACGACGCGGGCCGCCAAAATGATACTGCCGATCAGGGTGCTGGTGCTTGAGGATCATGCCTTTGTACGAGCTGTGGCGGTCAAGACGCTCCAGCAACTGGGGTGTGAGGAAGTGTTCCAGGCCAGTGACGGGGCTCAGGCGCTGGCCGTGCTGCAAACGGTCGGTGCGGTCGACATTGCGCTGTGCGACCTGTGCATGGAGGGTATCGACGGCGTGGAGTTCTTTCAGCGCGCAGGACGCTCGGGGCTGGTCGGGTCGATCATCATCAGCAGTTCGTTGTCAGCTGATGTGCGTCGTGCCGTCCGCCAGATTGTTTCGCTGTCGGGGCTCAGGCTGTTGGGAGATGTCGGTAAGCCCTTGCAAGCGCAAGCATTAGGACTGTTGCTGGAAAAACACCTCACGGGGATTCGAGACGATGTGATTGCACTGCCCGCGCCTGAGCCTGCCAGTGAAAGCGAGGTACGTAGTGCCTTGCGGGAAGGGCAATTGCAACCGTTCTACCAGCCCAAGTTCAATCTGCTGACCGGCGAAGTCTGCGGCGTGGAAGTACTGACTCGCTGGCTTCACCCCTTTCGCGGGACCCTGTCGCCGGCCGTGTTCATGCCCGTGCTGGAGCGCTCCGGGCTGTTGGATGAGTTGCTGTTTACCCAAATGGAGCAGACCCTGACCTTGCTGCGGCCAATGCATGAGCAGGGCTCTACGCTCAATATTGCCTTCAACCTGCACGCCATGCAGTTGGCCAACCCCGAACTGGTTTCTACCATCAGGGGCATTCTTGCGTTGCACGGTACTCCCGGCAGTTGCCTGACATTCGAACTGACAGAGAGCGGCTTGCTGGAGGCGCCGGCCGCCAGTCTTGAAAGCCTGGTACGCCTGCGCATGATGGGCAGCCGCTTGTCCATCGATGACTTCGGTGCCGGCTTTTCATCGTTACAGCGCCTGTGCCAGTTGCCATTCAACGAAATCAAGTTGGACGGTGAGTTCGTCCGCACACTGGACGACGAGCCACGTTGCCGCGCCGTGATTGGCAGCACCCTGGCGCTGGGTGAGGCGTTGGGCATGTCGGTGGTGATCGAAGGCATTGAAACCGAAGCACAGCGCCAGCAACTGCTGGCACTGAGCTGCCGCCAAGGGCAGGGCTATCTGTTTTCCCGCCCCATGAGCGGCCCCGACCTGCTGCGCTGGCTGCAGGTCTCATCGGTCCCGCAGAAAAAAAGTTAAATGGAAATGGAACTGTTCCTTTCAGAATAGTCCTACATAAACCCTGCGCTGTTGCCCTTAGTCTCACACGATCTTGAAATGGCTGAGTGCAGACTGGCCGCATTGTTATTGCAGAGTTGATCAACTATGCCGAATAAAGCCTTACGTATCCTGATTGCCGATGAACAGCATTTTCATCGTATGAAAATCGAGCGCCGCCTGAATCAGCTCGGTTACTACCGGATTGCTCCCGTGCAGTCACTCGACGAACTGCTCAGTGTCGTGGAGTACGGGTGTGAGCCCTTTGACCTGGTGATCATCAATGCCGCCCTGACGACAGGCACCGGGCTGGATCCCCTGGCGTTCTGCCAGGACAACCAGCAGATTCGTCATGCGCTGATCTACGATGCCCAGCAGGCCGGGCTACCTGCGTTGTTTGTCGCGCAGCCAGGTAACGTGCGGATCAGCCAGGACCGGGTTCCAGATCAGGAAACCCTAGAGAGCCTGATGAGCCGCGTGGATCTACCCATCCCCCTTTCCGAACGCTCTCATCCCTGGCATCAGGGTGGTTTGCGCGCCTGAAAAACCTCCTGGTGACGTAGTGCCGTTCGTCTGAACTGTCATATCTGACAGGTAGTCGTCCCTCTTCTCCCGTGCAATAGTCGTTGCGCGGCCGTGTCTATTCGGCCCATGGTTTTGCCGTGGGCGATACTTTTACAGGAGTTGCCATGAGTTCACTGTTGATCGCAGACGATCATCCGGTAGTTCGGGCGGCTCTGAAAATGGTGCTTGGGGCACTCAAGGACGCGAATAACAAGCCGCTGTTCCAGACCATCAGGCAGTCATCCACTGCGATCGATGCCCTGCAAGCGATTCGCGAGCATTCGCCCAACCTGGTGGTGCTGGACCTGCAGATGCCCGGGCTCAGCGGACTGGAGTTTCTTGCTCGTCTGCAGCGCGAGCGCTTGCCCTCGCGCGTCGTGGTCTTCACCTCCCATGAGCCCAGGTTTTATGTCGAGCGTTGCATGCGGGGCGGGGCCATGGGGTTTGTCGAAAAGTCCAATGACCTGGATGAACTGTGTAAAGCCGTCAAGGCGCTGATGTCTGGCTACACCTATTTCCCCCGGCTGGACACCAGCTCGGTGAACCAGAGCCTGCTACAGATGGATGAGCAGAAAATGATCGACAGGCTCTCCGACCGTGAGTTGACCATTTTCCAGGACCTGGCACGTGGCTCCAGCAACAAGGAGATTGCCGAACGCATGCACCTGAGCCACAAGACTGTCAGCACCTACAAAACCCGCTTGATCGAAAAGCTCAACGTGCAGTCCCTGGTTCATCTACGGGATTTCGCCCAACGCAACCATCTGCTCTGAATACCCGTGAGCACGCGCGCCTGGCGGGTCGTGTTGACAGGAGTCAGCCTGTGTTGGGTGCTGAGCTGCCTTGGCGCCACGCCGGACCCCCTGCGGCTGCAGGGGCGATCGAGTGTCGAGAGTTACCGGGTCAACCTGGATGAAGCGGATTGGCGCTGGCTGAGGGAGAAAGGCCGCTTGCGCCTCGGCGCCTCGGCACCGGACTACCCACCGTTCGAAAACACCATCAATGATCAGTACTTTGAGGGTATCACCGCTGACTTTGCCGGGCTGATCGCCCAATTGCTGCACATCAAGGTGGAAGTGGCGCGTTATGACTCTCGCGAGGCAGTGATTGATGCGTTAAAGCAGGGGGAGATTGATCTGTTGGGGGCGGCCAACGGATTCGAAGCCGCCGATTCGCAATTGTTGATGTCACGTGCCTATGCCGAAGACGCGCCCATCCTGGTCACGCGGGTGGGCGACAGTGCGCGTTTGTCACCTGATCTGGGCAACCTGCGGGTGGCGATGCTGGATCACTACTTGCGGCCGGAGACCGTCCAGGCGGCTTACCCCGATGTCCGGCTGGAGCTGTACCGTTCGACCCTGAGCGCCATGGGAGCCGTGGCCTTCGGTGGCGCGGATGCTTATCTGGGCGACTCCATCAGTGCCAGCTACCTGATCAATAACAACTACCTGAGCAATGTGCAGTTGGCCCAGTTCGCCCGGATGGAAGTCAACTCGTTCGGCTTTGCGGTCAGTGCCGACAACCTCCGCTTGCGGGGCATCATCGATGCAGCGCTGGCGGCGATTCCAGAGCAGGAGCGCACGACTATCCTGCGCCGCTGGAGCTCCGGCAGCAGTTTCAGTAACACCCAGCGGGTGCAACTGAGCACCCGCGAGCAGCGCTGGCTGGATCAGCATCCTCGGATCAAAGTCGGCTTTATGAGTCACTTTGTACCGCTGTCGTTTGAGGACGAAAACACACAGTTCAGCGGGCTCAGTGCTCAGGTCCTGGACAGGATCAGCTTGCTGACGGGATTGAAATTCGAAGCCATACGCAGTGAGTCGCTGAATGAGCAGATCGATCAGCTAAAGCGTGGCGAGATCGACCTGATGACCGTTTTGACCCCGAGCATTGAACGTCAGGCAGCGTTGCGCTTCACAAGACCTTATCTGATCAACCCGTTCGTGCTGGTGTGTGCTATCGGCAGCCGGTCCCCGATTACACTCGATGATCTGGCGGGCAGGCGCGTGGCAATTATTCGCGGTAATGCAATGCGTGAGCTCATCCGCTCCCATGCCCCGAATGTGCGCTTCATCGACGTCGAAAACCCGGCTCAGGCGATGGCACTGGTCGCAAGCGGGGCGGCTGATGGGGCATTGAACTCGTTGATCAGTGCGCGCTACATCATCGCCCGGCAGTACCAGGGCAAGCTCCAGGTGGCCAGCACTGTCGGCGTTGAACCCGCGCATATCGGCTTTGCCACCCAGCGTGGCGCGCTTGAACTCTACTCCATCCTGAACAAAGCCCTGTTGAGCATTTCCCCGCAGGAACTGGACGAACTGGCCAGTCGCTGGCGCAACGAAGTGCCTGTCGACGGCAGCTACTGGTCACGCCACCGCAGCACCATCATTCAGGGATTCGTCGCGGCAGGCCTGCTGTTGTTGCTGGCGCTGGCCTGGATCGCTTACCAGCGCAATCTGATTCGCAATCGCCAGCAACTGCTGCAACAAGTGCAACAGGCCAAGGATGCCGCCGACGATGCCAACCGGGCCAAGACCACGTTTCTGGCCACCATGAGCCATGAAATTCGCACCCCCATGAATGCGCTGATCGGCATGCTGGAATTGGCGATGACCCGGGCGCAGCAGGGCGTGACCGACCGTTTCGCGATTGAAGTCGCGTCCAGTGCGGCGCAACAACTGCTGGAGCTGATCGGCGATATTCTGGACATCTCGCGGATCGAGTCCGGGCATTTGTCCCTGGCCCCGGAACGGGCCAACCTGGGGGGATTGGTCGAGTCGGTGAGCAAGGTGTTCGAAGGCCTGGCGCGGGAAAAGAACCTGCAGTGGTGGGTTGAACTGGACGCTCGCAGCCAGCGCGACGTGCTGATCGACCCGATGCGCTTCAAACAGATCCTCTCCAATCTGCTGAGCAACGCCATCAAGTTCACTCGCGCTGGACACATTCGCCTGACGTTGCAGGTCGAGCCCGGTACGGTTCAGGGGCATGTGGCCGTCAGGTTGCTGATCGAGGACACCGGGATCGGTATCAGCACCGCTGATCAGCAGCGCTTGTTCAGTCCTTTTGTCCAGGCGGCCAATAGCCCTCAGGATGGTCGCAGCGGTTCGGGACTGGGCCTGGTCATCAGTCGCTCGCTGTGCGAGATGATGGGGGGGCAGCTGCAGCTCAACAGTGTGCTGGGCGCGGGTACCCGGGTCGAAATCCAGCTTGATGTACCGGCCTTGCAACCGTTGGCCGAGGTGCCGCCAGCAGCGGCTGCTGCGCTCGAGCCGGGGCGTTCGTTGCAGGTGTTGGTGGTGGATGACTACGCGGCCAACCGTCTGCTGCTGGCGCAGCAATTGAGCCATCTGGGGCATCGGGTACAGGACGCAAGAGACGGGGAGGAGGGGCTCGGTTACTGGCGTGAGCATGTGTACGACGTGGTCATCACCGATTGCAACATGCCGGTGCTCAGCGGCTATGAACTGGCGAGGGCGATCCGTGAGGAGGAGCGATTCCACGGTTTGAAACCTTGCCTGATCCTCGGTTTCACCGCTAACGCCCAGCACGAAGAAAAGATCCGCTGCCGGGAAGCCGGGATGGACGATTGCCTGTTCAAACCCATCAACCTCAAGGACCTGAATGCCGGACTGACAGGAGCACCGATCAGGGCGAATGCACCGGTGCCGGTCGAAACACCCGCGGATCCCGGCGTCGAGTTCGACCTCGGTGGCCTTGAACAACTGGCAGGGGATGATCGCCACCTGATCGATAATCTGCTGGCCGACCTGACGGCCAGCAATGCCGAGGACAGGGTGCGTCTGCAGGCGCTTCATGCCGACAGCGATCGCATCGGTTTGCGGGACCTGGCCCATCGGATCAAGGGGGGGGCGCGAATGATCAAGGCACAGCGCCTGATCCTCTGGTGCGAACAACTGGAGACCGCATGCGGCGAACACGACAGCCACTCCCTGAACCAGGCCGTGCAAGGGTTGCACGACGCCATGCAGCGGCTGGATCGGTATCTCAAGCGCTGAGCTTCTTGCGGCTTGCGGCTTGCAGCTTGAGTCTGCCCCTAAGCAATATCGCTCTGGCTGAACTCCTCACCCAGAAAGTCGATCAGCGCGCGCACCGACGGCAACAGGCCGCGGCGCGAAGGGAAGATGGCGTGGACGATCCCGCACTTGGGGGCCCATCCCGGCACCAACTCCACCAGACGCCCCGCAGCAAGATCGTCACGCACCACGACGGCCGGCAGGTGGGCGACGCCCAACCCCGCCAGCACGGCGGTGCGCAAGGCAATCAAGTCGTCGGTCACCAGCCGTGGATGATGGCGGATCACCGCGCTGGCGGCGTCCGGGCCGAACAGCTCCCATTGGTACTCCCGTTGCGCGGCGCCCCAATGCAGGCTCGGCAATCCGCTCAAGTCCGCGGGTGAGGCGGGGGTCGACAAGCGTTCGACAAAGGCCGGGGCGCCCACCAGGCTTTGGGTGCTGTTACCCAGTACTTTCATCACCAGGTCGGTGTTTTCCAGCGGCGGGAAACGCACCCGCAGAGCAATGTCGAAGCCTTCGTGGATCAAGTCCACGCGGCGGTTGGTGCTCTCGATGAACAGCTCCACCAACGGGTACTTGAGCATGTAGCGCGTCAGCATCGGCCCGACCCAGGAGTTGAGCAGCGCCGTCGGGCAACTGATGCGCACCAGTCCCTGGGGTTCGGAGCGATTGCGTTCGATCAGTTCGGCGGCGCTTTCGGCTTCCACACGCATCGCCAGGCAGCGCTGGTAGTAGGCCTGACCGATTTCAGTGAGCGAACAATGCCGGCTGGTACGGTGGATCAAACGCACCCCGAGGCGTTCCTCGAGCTGGGCGATGCGTCGGCTGAGTTTCGACTTGGGCATGTCCAGCGCCCGTCCTGCTGCGGCGAAACCGCCGTGTTCGACCACTTGGGTGAAGTAGTACAGGGTGTTCAGGTCTTCCACTATCGTTCTCCAAATAGAACGCTAAGGGTGATTTTTGCAGTCTACCGGATCAAAGGTGTCGGATTTAAGCTTTGTCCATGTTCTGACTCACCCCACATTCGGAGGCACCATGAAAAACATCATTGGTATCTACACCAGCCCAAGGGCGCACTGGGTGGGCGACGGTTTTCCGGTTCGCACGCTGTTTTCCTACGACAGCCTGGGCAAACACATCAGCCCGTTCCTGTTGCTCGACCATGCCGGCCCCGCTGAATTCACCCCGACTACCGCGCGACGCGGCGTGGGTCAGCATCCGCACCGCGGGTTTGAAACCGTGACGATCGTCTACAAGGGCGAACTGGAGCACCGCGATTCCACCGGCAGCGGCGGCAAGATCGGCCCTGGCGATGTGCAATGGATGACCGCGGCGTCCGGGATCCTGCACGAGGAGTACCACTCCGAGGCATTCGCCAAGACGGGCGGCACCCTGGAAATGGTCCAGCTGTGGGTCAACCTGCCCGCCAAGGACAAAATGGCCGAGGCCGGCTACCAGACTATCCTCGATGGCGATATCCCGAGCATCGCCCTTAAGAACAAGGCCGGCAGCCTGCGTCTGATTGCCGGTGAGTTCGACGGTCACAAGGGGCCGGCGCGCACCTTCACCCCGATCGATGTCTGGGACATCCGCCTGAATGCCGGCAAGGTGCTCAACCTGGACCTGCACGAAGGTCGCAACACCGCCCTGGTGGTGCTGCGTGGCACGGTTCAGGTCAATGGCCTGGAGTTGGTGCGCGAAGGGCAACTGGCGCTGTTCGAACGCAATGGCGACCAGTTGAGCCTGGAAGCCAGCAACGATGCCGTGGTGCTGTTGCTCAGCGGTGAGCCGATCGACGAGCCGATCGTCGGTCACGGCCCATTCGTGATGAACACCGAGCAGGAGATTCACCAGGCGTTCGCCGACTTCCAGTCCGGTCGCTTCGGCCAGATGCACGGTTAAGCCGTACCCGTTCAACCACCCGCTCTACACAGGATGCGTAGGTCGGTTCCCGGGCCAGGGATGGCTGTTGCCTAAACGAAAGAGGAAACGCACATGAGCACCCACAACGCGGCCAACTTCAACGGCCTGAAACCGACCATCGATCCCAACGACAGCGCGATGCTGTTAATCGACCACCAGAGCGGCCTGTTCCAGATCGTCAAGGACATGGACGTGCCGCAACTGCGCGCCAACGCCATTGCCCTGGCCAAGGCCGCGACCTTGTTGAACATGCCGGTGATCACCACCGCCTCGGTACCTCAGGGGCCGAACGGGCCGCTGATTCCGGAAATTCATCAAGAGGCACCGCACGCCCGGTACGTGGCGCGCAAAGGTGAAATCAACGCCTGGGACAATCCTGAGTTCCGCGCGGCGGTCGAAGCCACCGGCAAGAAAACCCTGGTGATCGCCGGCACCTTGACCAGCGTTTGCCTGGCGTTCCCGTCGATTGCGGCGGTGCATGAGGGCTACAAGGTGTTTGCGGTGGTCGACGCTTCCGGTAACCACTCGAAACTGGCCACTGATCTGACCATTGCCCGTTTGGCACAAGCCGGGGTGGTGCCGATCGACATCATGGCTACGCTATCTGAGCTGCAAGGCTCATGGAACCGTCCAGATGCCGAGCAGTGGGCCGCTGTCTACGCCCAGGCCATGCCGCATTATCAATTGCTGATCGAGAGCTACATCAAGGCTCAACAAGTGGCGAACGAACACGAAGTGCTGGACTCCCAGCGCTAACCGGGTACCCCCACGCCGACATTCACTCGGCATCGATAACACGCGAGGACTACTGCAATGACTACTTCTTACAAGCGTCTGGACAAGGATAACGCTGCCGTTCTGTTGGTTGATCATCAGGCGGGCCTGCTGTCGCTGGTACGCGACATCGAACCGGATCGTTTCAAGAACAACGTGCTGGCGCTGGCCGACCTGGCCAAGTACTTCAAGCTGCCGACTATCCTGACCACCAGCTTTGAAACCGGCCCCAACGGTCCACTGGTGCCCGAGCTCAAGGCAATGTTCCCCGAGGCGCCGTACATCGCTCGCCCTGGCCAGATCAATGCCTGGGACAACGAAGACTTCGTCAAGGCCATCAAGGCCACCGGCAAGAAGCAACTGATCATTGCCGGTGTGGTGACTGAAGTGTGCGTGGCCTTCCCGGCACTCTCGGCCCTGGCCGAAGGGTTTGAGGTGTTCGTGGTGACGGATGCGTCCGGGACCTTCAACGAACTGACTCGTCAGTCGGCCTGGGATCGCATGTCGTCCTCCGGCGCCCAGCTGATGACCTGGTTCGGCCTGGCCTGTGAGCTGCACCGCGACTGGCGCAACGACATCGAAGGCTTGGGGACCTTGTTCTCCAACCACATTCCGGACTACCGCAACCTGATCACCAGCTACAACACCTTGACCGGCGGCAAGTAAGCCGGGTCCGGCGGTGTACACAGTCTCTGTGTACACCACCCATCAACTAATGGAATGGCTACCCCCGCTGCCCCGTGGCGAGCGAGCTTGCTCGCGCTGGGGAGCGAAGCGCCCCCAACATGACTATTGCAGGCTTTCGGATAAAACTCGGTGACTGGCCCGGGGCTGCTGTGCAGCCCAGCGCGAGCAAGCTCGCTCGCCACGGGGGGAGACGCTCGTGTTTCTCTGGGTGGCGAGAGCAAGCCATGTGATCAAGACGGTATCTCCCACATCGGTTTTCCAGCGTTTTGTAGACGGCGTTTATCCCGCAAAAACAATTGCTCCTACACTGTGGCCAATCTGTGCGATCTTCCGTTCATCGGCCTTCGCTGGAGTTGCTTGATGCAGTCACTGCTCACCGACCATCCCCTGTACACCGCCTTGGCGTTGATGCTGCTCGACCTGTTGCTGTGGCGGGTGATCAGCAGCAGCGGCAGTCAATGGAAGCTGTTGGTGCGGCTGCTGATGTTCTCGTTGTTCAGCGCAGTGCTGTTCAATGAGGGGCTGAACCCGATGCAGGCGGCGCCCTGGCCGGAGAACGTGCCGCTGCACCTGGCAGCGACCGGTTTGCAGATCGCCTGGTGGCTGTTCGCGGCGCGCACCCTGACCGTGCTGATCGGTGCGGTGATGATGCAGCGGGTAGGGCACACCGGCCGGCTGTTGCAGGACTTGCTGGGGGCGGTGATTTTCCTGATCGCGATCATTGCCGCGCTAGCCTATGTCCTCGATCTGCCGGTCAAGGGCGTGCTGGCGACGTCCGGTGCGGTGGCAATCATCGTCGGCCTGGCCTTGCAAAGCACCCTCAGCGACGTTTTTTCCGGCATCGTGCTCAACACCACCAAACCCTATCAACTCGATGACTGGATTTCCATCGACGGCACCGAAGGCCGGGTCATCGACATCGACTGGCGCGCCACGCGCCTGCAAACCGCCCAAGGCAGCATGGCGGTGATTCCCAACTCGCTGGCGGCCAAGGCCAAGATCATCAATTTCAGTCGGCCCAGTGACATTTTCGGCATTGCCATCAGCTTGCAGTTGAGCCCCCATGCGCGGCCGCAAACCGTGATCGAGGCATTGGAGCGGGCGATGCAGGGTTGCCGGTCATTGCTCGGCCAGCCGGCGCCGAGCGTCGCCTTGAAAAGCGCCAGCAGCAGCGGCGTGGAGTACGAGATCAGCGGTTTCGTCAGTTCGATGGCGCAAAAGCGTGAAGCGCGCAATGCGCTGTTCGACCTGGCATTCCGCCATTTGCAGGCGTCGGGCGTCAGCCTGTTGTCGACGGCCGAGAGTGATGCCCCGGTGAGCCTGTCGCGGCCCCGGGCGTTGCTGGAAAGCTCGACAATCTTCTCGACCCTGCGCCAGGACGAAAAGGACACCTTCAGCCAGAACATGGAACTGATCACCTTCCGCGCGGGCGAGATGATCCTGCCCGCGGGCCAGGTCAGCGATCATTTGTTCATCATCGAGTCGGGCGTGGTCTCGGTGACCCTGAGCCGGGCGGGCAACCAGTTCGAGGCCGGGCGCATGGGGCCGGGGGAGGTGATCGGCGAAGCCGGGATTCTGTCCGACGACTCGGTGCCGGCGGACTTCTACGCCAAGACCTACTGCACCCTGTACCGCATCGAGAAGGAATACCTCAAACCCTGCCTCGACGCCCGCCACGACATCAATGAGGCGATGAAGGCCTTGCTCGACTTCCGCCTGCAAACGGCGCAGACCCTGACCCGGGAAGTGCCGACGGTTGCGGTGAAAAAGGGCTTCTTGCAGTGGCTGCGTCGCCGTAGCTAGCGAGCGACGGGCGCTACGGGATCATACAAGCCCTGTGTTTCCCGGAGTCCGGAAAACGGGGCCGTCGGCAAGCGCCGAATTGGCTTCCTCAACTTCGCAACTATTGGTCATTGGTGGTCGGCCCAAGCGGGGCTAACGTATGCCTCACCCACTTGTTATGGAGCTGACCATGCAACCTCGTATCGACTTCTACACCGCTTCCCCGGAGGCCCTCAAAGCCATGATCGCCCTGGAAACCGCGGTCTCCAGGTTGCCGCTGGAAAAGACCATCATCGAACTGGTCAAGTTGCGCGCTTCGCAAATCAACGGCTGCGCCTTTTGCATCGACATGCACACAGCGGATGCCATCAAGGGTGGTGAAACACCTCGTCGTCTGTTCGGCGTGAGCGCCTGGCGTGAGACGCCGTTTTTCACCCCCCGTGAACGCGCGGCTTTGGCCTGGACCGAGTCCTTGACCCTGCTGAGCCAGACCCATGCGCCGGATGAAGACTACGAACAACTGAGCGCCGAGTTCGATGCACGGGAAATGGTCGACCTGACCGTCGCGATCACCACCATCAATGCCTGGAACCGCCTGGCCGTGGGCTTTCGCAAAATGCCCCAGGCCTGATCAGTGAGCGTCTGCTGAAGGGGCCGCCGGTGGTTGCACCTTGCGCATCAGGGGCACCATCAGCGTCGCCACGGTGAAGCAGACCATGATCATCAGGAAGGCGTCGCCGTAAGTCTGCGTCTGGGCTTCACGGTACGTCAGCAGCCACAGTTGGCGCAGGCTGGCGGTGACACCCGCATCGCCGCTTTGACCCAGCGCCGCGAAGTGGTTGCCGACCTGGGCCAGCCACTGGTTCAGGGCTTCATTGCTGCTGTTCAAATGCTCTGCCAACCGGGTGAAATGCAGATTGGTGCGGTCGTTGAGGATGGTCGCACATGCGGCAATGCCGATCGCGCCACCCAGATTGCGCATCAGATTGAACAACCCCGAGGCGTGCTTGAGTCGCGCCGGGGCCAGCCCGCCCAGGGTCAACGTGACGGCGGGTGGCACTGCCAGTTGCTGGGCAATCCCGCGCAGTGCTTGTGGCAACATCAATTCCTTGGCCCCCCAGTCGTGGGTGATCGGGCTGAAATCCCACATCGACAGGGCGAACAGGCCAAGCCCGGTCATCATGATCCAGCGCAGGTCGATGCGGTTGGCCAGAAAGGCATACAAGGGAATGGCCAGGATCTGGAACACCCCGGTGGAAAATACCGCCAGACCAATGTCCAGCGCGCCGTAGCCACGGACCCTGCCGAGAAACAACGGCGTCAGGTAAATGGTGGCGAACAGGCCGATGCCGGTGACGAACGAAAAGAAGCAGCCCAGGGCAAAGTTTCGATCTTTCAGTGCACGCAAATCGACAAGCGGATTGGCCACATGCAAGGTGCGGCCGATGAACGCCAGTCCTGCCAGCCCGGAAATCCACGCGGTGGTGAGAATGGTCCGGTCGCTGAACCAGTTCCAGCGCGGCCCTTCTTCCAGGGTGTACTCCAGGCAACCGAGAAACAGCGCCAGGAAGATCATGCCCAGATAGTCCGCGCCCTTGATCAGGGTCAGGTCCGGCTGGTCGATTTTTACCAGCATCGGCACCGCCACGGCGACGAAGATGCCCGGCACCAGGTTGATGTAGAACAGCCAGTGCCAGGACGACACGTCCGTTATCCAGCCGCCAATCACTGGCCCCAACGTGGGTGCCAGCGAGGCGACGGCGCCGATGGTCGCGGCGGCGATTACCCGTTGTTTGCCGGTGAAGAAAAAGAATGCGGTGGTGAACACCAGCGGGATCATCGAGCCACCGAGAAAACCTTGCAGGGCGCGGAAGGCAATCATGCTCTGAATGTTCCAGGCGGCACCACAGAGCAAGCTGGCCAGGGTGAAACCGACGGCGGATGCGCAGAACAGCCAGCGGGTGGAAAACACGCGTGACAACCAACCGGACAACGGAATCACGATGATCTCGGCGATCAGGTAGCTGGTCTGTACCCAAGCGGTTTCGTCGGTGCCGGCCGAGAGTCCACCGCCGATATCGCGCAACGAGGCCGAGACAATCTGGATATCCAGCAACGCGATAAACATGCCGATGCACATCGTGGCAAAGGCAAACACCTTGGTCGCGGTGCTCATGTCCGCGGCATTGAAGGGTAACGCCGGTGCGGTGAGGGCGCGGCTCATCGTGCGTTGGCCGTTGTCACTGCAACGGACTGTTCTGTAGGCGCGGCTTTGGTGTCCACCGAGGCGGTTACCGACAAGCCAGGACGTAGTTGACCGAGCACACCGTCAGCGGGGTCCAGCAGGATGCGTACCGGCACCCGCTGCACGATCTTGGTGAAGTTGCCAGTAGCGTTTTCCGGCGGCAGCACGCTGAACTGCGAACCGGTGGCCGGAGCCAGGCTGTCGAGTCGGCCATGGAATTGCTGTCCGGCGAGCACGTCGGCGTGAATGCTGACCCGTTGGCCGGGCACCATATGCGCCAGTTGATCCTCCTTGAAGTTGGCATCCACCCACAGTCCGCTGGCCGGTACCACCGAGAGCAGTTGCGCGCCCGCCTGGGCGTAGGCGCCGACCCGTGCCCGGCGATTGCCGATCACACCGTCCACCGGTGCGCGCAGTTCGGTGTAGTCAAGGTTCAACTGCGCCAGATCACGTTCGGCACGCGCCTGTACCAGTGCAGCCCTGGCCTGTTGTTTCTGGGTGGCGATGACGTCCAGTTGCCGCTGGGTCGCGAGCAATTCGGCCTGCGCCCGGGCGCTCAAGGCTTGGGCGGTTTTGAAGGTGGCCGCGGCGCGTTGCACGCTTTCCAGCGACACGGCAGCACTGCCAGCCAGGCGTTGGTAGCGTCCGTTGTCGTCCCGCGAACGAATGGTTTCAGCGCCTGCGGCATCAATTCCGGCGCGCGCCTGGGCGATCATTGCGTGCTGCAATTGTTCGGTTGCGTCGAGGTTGGCCAGCAATGCCTCTTCAGCCGCCACAGCCCCCTCGGCTTTGGCCAGGCTGGCGCGATAGTCCCGCGAATCGAGGCGTATCAGTACATCACCGGCCTTGACCCGTTGGTTGTCGCTGACGAGCACGTGTTCGATGTAACCGGCCACCTTCGGTCCGATCACCGTGACGTCGCCTCCGATGTAGGCATCGTCGGTTTCCTCGAGGTACCGCCCGCTGGTCCACCAGTGCACGGCGTACAGCGCGATCAGTAGCACGGCGATGAACGCGGCGGTGATGAGCAATGCGCGTTTGAGCAACGGAGGGCGTTTCGACTGCATCGCTTGCGGGGCGAGGGCGGGGTCTGCGGCAGACAGGTTGGTCATGGCAATAACCTATGGGGTACAGGTATTATTACGATAATAATATGATGTCTGTAATATTTTCTCGCAACCGATTTTTCTGACCGCTCGTCAGTTGCCGCTGGGCAGGTGATCGGTGTCTTGATGGTTACTGCGGGTCGACGATTTTCCACCAGTCGGGTTGGCCGTCCGCGAAGGCGTGATGCGTCGGTGTGAGCGCCGGGTCTTCAACGTGATCGAAACCACCAAGCAGCAGGGCGATGGTGGGCGCGTCATCGATGGCGCCGATCGAGCTCCCGCACCGAGGACAGAACGCACGGCTGGAAAAGTCCGATGACCTGAAGGTGGCAGGCAGGCCGCCGGTTCCGGTCCAGGTGACCTTGTCGCGGGGAAATTCAACCCACACAGCCGTCGGTGCACCCGTGTGCTGCTGGCAGTGGCGGCAGGAACAGGTATGGGGATTTTCGGCCGGGCCCTGGGCCGCATAGCGAATCCTGCCGCACAGGCAGCCGCCATTATAAGTCGTCTCGCTCATTGCCAGTCTCCGTGGCTGGGGTGTTCGTCAGGCGATCGGTGAACAGAGTTCCACCAGTGTCCCATCCGGGCAGCGCACGTAGGAAACGATCTGGCCCCAGGGTTTGCTGGCAGGCTCGGCGATTTCGCGGGCGCCGGCGGCCAGCGCTCTGGCGTGAGCCGCGTGAACGTCGTCGGTGACCAGGGCGACTTCCATGCCCAGTGGTTTGGCGCTGGCGTGGGCTGATACGTGGCCGGTACTGAAATTCATGGCGGCCAGTTCATCGGCGGCGAAGGCCAGGGCGGTCTCGCCGGTTTCCAGTTCGCCATAGGTGCCCGACTCATGGACAAAGCGCACGGCTAATCCGAAGGCTGCGGAGAAAAAATCGAGTGACGCGTTAACGTCGGGGACGTAGATGATCAGGTAGCCGAACTTCATCAGTGAACACTCCTTGTCGTGCCGATAGAAGCGTGAATCTAGCACGTTGTCACCGTCAAAAGATGTGCTTGAAACCGGTCATCAGGTGACGTGGCGTTCCCTGGTAACCGGTGTAGCCGGCAAGGATCCTGGTTCTGAATGAGCAGGATGAGCGGTCACGGGATTCCATTGCCGGTATTAATAGGAAGCATTACTATTCGCACCCTCGCCACCACAGCACGCCGCGATGACCCCCAAGCTGCCCCGCACAAGCGGATTTTTCGAGCATTACGAAGAGTTGGTCGGAACCTGGACGCGTCGGTTGAGAAATCGCCAGCAAGCCGAGGACCTGGCCCACGACACCTTCGTGCGGGTGCTTGAATCCGACTCGGTGACGGTGCAGCAGCCGCGGGCCTATTTGCATCAGACCGCTCGCAATATCGCGGTGGACGGTTATCGGCGCGAGGACCGGCGGGGTGCCATGGAATCCGAGGCGGTTGATCTCAGTGTGTCGTCGGTAGATGACCCGGAGCAATACATGCACGCGATCCAGCTGGCTGACTCCATCGAGCGGGCGCTCACAGAACTGCCTGCCAACTGTCGCAAGGTGTTCGTCTGGCAGAAGCTCGAAGGGCTGACCCAGGCCGAAATCGCCGAACGCCTGGGCCTGTCTAAAAACATGGTGGAAAAGTATATGATCCGCACCCTGCGGCATTTACGTGACCGCCTGGACGGTGCCGCCCAATGATCGGCCGCCTTGTTCCAGCCACAGCCAGACAGGACCTTCCATGATGGATACTCGTGATTGCGCGTGCGGGCGAACGACGGTTCGCGACGAGGCGGCGCTGTGGTTTACGCGCCTGCAAGACGCGCCGCTTGGCGATGATGATCAGCATTGCTTTGACGCCTGGCTGGATGAACACCCTCAGCACCGCGACGAATTCCAGTTGCTGCAAACCCTGTGGAGCGCCGCTGACCTGCTGCCCAAGGCACGGTTGCAAGCATTGTGCGAGGCCCCGTCCACGCGGGCCAAGCACCGCCCGCTGGTGCGTTATGCCGTGGCCGCCAGTGTGCTGGCACTGGCGGTTGGCATTGGCCTGTTCAGTGGCCTGAATCAGCCGGGCCGTTACACCGCGGAGTTTTCCACTGCCCCCGGCGAGCGCCGCCAGGTGAGCTTGCCGGATGGCTCGCTGATCGATTTGAACAGCCGCAGTCGGGTCCAGGTGCATTATGAAAACAACCGTCGTGGTATCGAACTGATCCAGGGTGAGGCTCTGTTCAGTGTCGAACACGACAGCCATCGACCCTTTGTGGTCGAGGCGGGTGCCGGCAAGGTCACGGTCACCGGCACGCGCTTTGATGTGCGCCGCGACAACACTGAAACCCGGGTAGCAGTGGAGCAGGGCACGGTCAGGGTGCAGGGCCGCGAGGCGCCCGACAACGAATTCGTCAACCTCACTGCCGGTTTGGGGACTCGGATTGATGCCAAAGGGCAGGTCGCCCAGGTCCGGGCGGTCGATACCCAGTCCTTGACGGCGTGGCGCAGCGGCAAGCTGGTGTTCAACGATGCCCGTCTCAGCGAAGTGGCCGAGGAAGTGTCGCGCTATCGGGACACGCCGCTGAGGGTGAGCGACGCGACGGTGGGTAATCTGCGCCTGACCAGCGTGTTCAAGTCCGACAACACAGAGGCCTTGCTCAAGACCCTGCCGAGCATCCTGCCAGTGTCCATCCGTACGCTCGATGACGGCAGCCAGGAAATAATTGCGCGATAGATTCAGGTTTTTTTCGAGTTCTTCGTCTTCTTGTCCAACTGCAACTGGTTTTCATTAACGGACGCACTTCTTTGCGATCAACAGGACAACGTTCGACGTGAAAAATACCCGCGCTAAAAACAACAAATCCGCCACGTTTTCCTGCCGTTGGCTGCCACTGGCCTTTGCCATGGCCGTCAACGCCGCCATGCCTTCGGCGTACGCCGAGCAGGCCGGCGGCAACATCCACATTCAGGCGCAACCGTTGGGCGAGGCCCTGACGCAACTGGGGCAGCAGACGTCCCTGCAGGTATTTTTCAACCCGGAGTTGGTGGCCGGTAAACAGGCGCCCGCGGTGGACGGCAACCTGTCGCTGGAGCAAGCCCTGCGTCAGCTGTTGCAGGGTAGCGGCCTGGACTACCGGATCGATGAAGGTTCGGTGACCTTGAGTCCTGCCGCGTCATCCGCGACAGGCGCAACCGATGGTCCGCTGGAGTTGGGCGTGACCGACATCAAGGTGGTGGGTGACTGGCTCGGCGATGCCGACGCCGCAGTGGTGCAGAACCACCCGGGTGCGCGTACGGTGATCCGTCGCGAGGCCATGGTAGAGCAGGGCGCGATGAACGTCGGCGATGTGCTCAAGCGCGTGCCTGGTGTACAGGTGCAGGATGCCAACGGCACCGGCGGCAGCGACATTTCCCTGAACGTTGGCGTGCGTGGCCTGACCTCGCGCCTGTCGCCACGTTCCACCGTACTGATTGATGGCGTACCGGCTGCGTTTGCGCCGTACGGCCAGCCGCAACTGTCCATGGCGCCGATTTCTTCCGGCAACCTGGACAGCATTGATGTGGTGCGAGGGGCCGGCTCCGTGCGTTACGGACCGCAGAACGTTGGCGGGGTGATCAACTTTGTGACCCGGGCGATCCCGGAAAAAGCCACGGGTGAAATCGGCACGACCCTGGAAACCTCCCAGTACGGTGGCTGGAAGCATATCGACACGGCGTTTCTGGGCGGCACCGCCGACAACGGCATCGGCATGGCGCTGTTGTATTCGGGGGTCAACGGCAACGGCTACCGTGAGAGCAACAACGACAACGACATCGATGACGTGCTCCTCAAGACGCACTGGGCGCCGACCGACTTCGACGACTTCTCGCTGAACTTCCACTACTACGATGCCGAGGCCGACATGCCCGGCGGCCTGACCCAGAAACAGTACGATGAAGACCCGTTCCAGTCGGTGCGCGACTATGACAAATTCAGTGGCCGGCGCAAGGATGTGTCCTTCAAGTGGATCCGCGAGATCGACGAGCGCACCCAGGCCGAGGTGCTGACCTACTACTCCGACAGCTTCCGTGGCAGCACCATTGCCGCACGCGATCAGAAAACCCTCAGTTCCTATCCGCGCACCTACTACACCTTCGGCATCGAGCCGCGGGTGTCCCATGTGTTCGACGCCGGCCCCACGACCCAGGAAGTCAGCGTGGGTTACCGCTACCTGAAAGAAGGCATGCACGAGCAGGCCAGTCGCGTGGCGCTGGTGAACAACCAGCCGGTGCAGATCCCGAGCTCGGACGGTCACGTGTATCAGGACCGCACCGGTGGCACCGAAGCCAATGCGTTCTACGTGGACAACAAGATCGATGTCGGTAACTGGACCCTCACGCCGGGCATCCGCTTCGAGGACATCAGCACCGAGTGGCATGACCGCCCGGTCCTCGATACGTCGGGCAAGCCGGTCCAGGAAAAGCGCCGCAGCATCGACAGCCACGAGCCGTTGCCGGCCCTGAGCGTGATGTACCACATGTCCGATGCCTGGAAGCTATTCGCCAACTACGAAACCTCCTTTGGCGCCTTGCAGTACTTCCAACTGGGGCAGGGCGGCTCGGGTGACCAGACCGCCAGCGGGCTGAACCCGGAAAAAGCCAAGACCTACGAAATCGGTACCCGCTACAACGATGACGCGTGGGGCGGTGAAGTGACGTTGTTCTACATCGACTTCGACGATGAACTGCAATACATCAGCAACGATGTGGGCTGGACCAACATGGGCGCGACCACGCACCGTGGGGTGGAAGCGTCGGTGCACTACAACATGGCCGCGCTTGATCCACGGCTCGACGGCCTGACCGCCAATGCCGGCTTCACCTACACCCGCGCGGTGTACGAAGGCGATATTCCAGGGTTCAAGGGACAAGACCTGCCGTTCTACTCCCGCCAGGTCGCCACGGCCGGGCTGCGCTACGACATCAACCGCTGGACCTACAACCTCGATGCGTTCGCCCAGTCCAAGCAGCATTCACCGGGCACCGGGATCAATGCCGATGGCAGCTTCAACGGCGACTACATCACCGAAGGCACGGCCGATGGTCAGTACGGCGACATCCCGGGTTATGTGCTCTGGAATGCGCGTGCCGGTTATGACTTTGGCGCGCAACTGTCGAACCTCAAGCTCGGTGCCGGGGTCAAGAACATCTTCGACAAGCAGTACTTCACCCGTTCCAGCGACAACAACTCGGGGATCTACGTCGGCGCCCCGCGCACGTTCTTCGTGCAGGCCAGCGTCGGCTTCTGACAGGCCCTGCGTTCAAGCTGTTCAGTCAAACGGGGGTACACCCCGCTGGGCTGCATGGCAGCCCCAAGGAGCGTCGTCGGTTTTTTTCTGAAAGACCACAATGGCTTTGTCGGGGCTGCTTCGTTTCCCTGCGCAAGTCGAGGACAGCCACTTACCGATGTACTCCTGCTTGCTGGCGATGCAAGGGGCGTCGATTATCGAGCGGGTCAAACTGGAAGGCCTGTCCCGCGACAAGGTGTGCCTGTTTGCATTTATCGGCGCATCGCTTAAGTTTCGTGGTGCCGACGCCGCGCCGATTCGCCCGGTGGCGTTGCCGATCCACTCGCCGCACGCCCCCGGACAGGAGCCCATCGATGACGTGTTTTTTTGATGCTCGCGGCAATATCTATGGGGTTGTCAGCCCGGTTGAGCTGCGCCGGCGAGGGATCGAATTGCCTGCGGACCCGCACCAGGCGGCGCAGCAGCGTGCGCTCTGGGCCGTGGCCGCGATCGAGGCGTGCTGCCAGTGGGCCCCCGGTACCCAACCGGCCGGGGGCAAGCCGCACCGTTCGGACGGGTTGTTGGTCGGCCCGTTTCAGGCCGCGCCGCCGTATGACCTGCTGATCGTCAATACCGACGGCACACTGGCGGAACGCAGTGGTAACGGCCTGACGATTTTTGCCCAGGCGTTGACCGAGCAGGGCTTGATGCCGACGCACGGGGATTGCGTGCTCAAGGTTCATCACGACCAGCGCGATACGTCGTCGCCTGTCGCCACCTCGGTCGAGCCGGCACAGGTCGAGGGTGTGCAGGGTTTCTGGCTGGACCTGGGCAAGCCAGCGTTCGGAGCGGACGCGGTGGGGGCCAGGGCGGTGCAGACCCGGATGCTCGATCAGCATGAACTGAGCCATGTGCCGGGGCTCGCCGGGCTGAATCCACAATGGGCCCATAGCCGCTTCGTGCGCATCGGCAATCCTCATTGCGTCACGCTGGTGGCGGATGGCAGCGGGTTGCCGAGTCATCGGCAGATGGTCGAACCGGTGCTGTTGGCCGGGCTGACCCGAATCGCCTTTGCTCAACCCGTTGGTGCGGGCGAGCCCTGTGGGGCGGGCGTCAACCTGCAATGGGCAACACTGGAATCGGTCAACCGGATTGCCGCGCGGGTGTTCGAACGGGGCGAAGGGCCGACCGCATCGTCCGGCACCAGCGCCAGCGCAGTCGCTTGCGCGGCATGGAGCGTGGGTTGGGTAACGGCAGGCGCGGTGGCGGTGGTCATGCCGGGCGGCACGGCCCCGGTGTTGCTCGAAGAACAAGGCGGTGAGTTGCAGCGGGTCCGATTGTTCGGGACCGCGCGATCGATGGCGTGCGCTTGAGGCCTGCCAGGTCACTGCCGCTATAGGGCCGCTCCGAACAGGTCAACCACCGGCATCTGCCGCTTCATCAGCACCTTGCCTGCGCGAACGGAGTACAGGGGCAAGCCCTGGCTGCGAATCACCTCGTAATCGCTGTCGGCCGACAGGATCAGCAGGTTCGCCGGGCGTCCCGGCTCCAGCCCGTAGCGTTCACCCAGGGCCATGGCCTTGGCGCTGTTGTCGGTCACCAGGTCCAGGGCGCTTTGCAGGTTACGGTAGCCGAGCATATGGCAGATGTGCAGGCCGGCTTCGAGCACCCGCAGGATGTTGCCGTTGCCCAATGGGTACCAGGGGTCGACGATGGAGTCCTGACCGAAGCACACGTTCATGCCGGCCTCCAGCAATTCGTTGACCCGGGTCACGCCCCGGCGTTTCGGGAAGGTGTCGAAACGCCCTTGCAAGTGAATGCTTTCGGTCGGGCAGGAGACAAAACTGATCCCCGAGTGCCCGAGCAGGCGAAACAGCTTGGCGCAGTAGGCGTTGTCGTAGGAGCCCATGGCCGTGGTGTGGCTGGCGGTGACCCGTGAGCCCATGTCGCGGCTGCGAGCTTCTTCGGCGAGCACTTCCAGAAACCGCGAATGGGGGTCGTCGGTTTCGTCGCAATGCACGTCCACCAGGCAGCCGGTGCGCTCAGCCAGGTCCATCAGGAACTTCACCGAGCTGACACCCTGGTCGCGGGTGTACTCGAAGTGGGGAATCCCGCCGACCACATCGGCGCCCAGGCCAATCGCTTCCTCCATCAGCTCACGACCCTTGCGAAAGGACTCGATGCCTTCCTGCGGGAAGGCGACGATTTGCAGGTCGATCAGGTGCCGGCTTTCCTCGCGCACTTCCAGCATCGCCTTGAGCGCGGTCAGTTGCGGATCGGTAACGTCGACGTGGGTGCGCACATGCTGGATGCCGTGGGCGGCGAGGGCGTTGATGGTTTTTTTCGCCCGGCTCTTGGTGTCCTCCAGAGTGATGGTCGCTTTGCGCTCACCCCAGCGCTCGATGCCCTCGAATAGCGTGCCGCTCATGTTCCAGCGCGGCTCTCCGGCCGTCAGCGTGGCATCGAGGTGGATGTGCGGCTCGACAAAGGGGGGCACCACCAGGTTTGCGCCTGCATCGAGGTCGTCAGGGCCGAGGGTCGGCGCCTCGGTCTGGCGGGCAATGCTGGTGATCAGGCCGTTTTCCAGGTGCAGTTCATGCAAGCCTTCACGGTTGCGCAGGCGGGCGTTGATGATGTGCATCAGGCAATCCCTTTATTGATCGTGTCGTGCTGCGTCGGCGTTACGGGCGTCCGGTACGCAGGTCAAGAACTCATACGTTAGCTCGACAGTAGCCATTCCTGCCAGTTGCGCGACCCTCGACGAACAATATGACAACCATTTCGACACAACCACCGGGTCGTTCATGGATCGCCGGGGGTGATGGTTTCGATGCGCTGGCGCGCTGTTGCTGTCCAGGTCTCGGGCATAAAAAAACCACCGGGCCCGGTGGTTTTCTTGATCGTACCGGCTTACTCGCCGTGGTAGATGCAACCACTGGTGCAGGTCTCGTGGATGCGGATCGCGCTGAGTTCCGGCAGCAGGGGCTTCAATTCATTCCAGATGAATTTGGCCAGGACTTCGCTGGTCGGGTTTTCCAGGCCGGGAATGTCGTTCAGGTAGTTGTGGTCCAGACGCTCGTAGAGCGGCTTGAAGATCGCCTTGATCTCGGAGAAATCACGGATCCAGCCGGTGTGCGGGTCGAGGTCGCCACTCAGGTGAATCGCCACCTTGAACGAGTGACCGTGCAGGCGCCCGCATTTGTGGCCTTCCGGCACATGGGGCAGGCGGTGGGCGGATTCGAACGTAAACTCTTTGAAAATTTCCACGGTGGTTTGAGCTCTGTCAGGTGGCTATCGCCCGCGGCGATGGGGCAGGCCGCGAGTTTAACAGCTTGAAATAATGCTTGCGGGAAAACACTGACTAAAGGGTCAACAGACGGTCGCCCAGGCGTCCACTGGCGCACAGTTCGAGGAATTCGTCGCCCAGGCGCTGGCTCTCGTCCATGGCGGTCTTCCAGTAGTGCTGGCGGCCGGCCGGATCGCCCATGAAGCGCTTGAAATCGTTCCTGTCGGGCAGCTTGCCGTAGGGCAGGCGCGACAGGTATTGCCTGGACGGTGCCAGCAACAGGACATCCTGCAAGCGCGCAGGGCAGGCCCGACGCCAGGGCAGCGTTTTATCGAACCAGCCGGGAATAACCCGGTCGGTGAAGTGCGGGTAGAGCACGATGTCGGTGCCGCTGTAGGGCAGGTCGAGGTGGTAATCGAGCAAGCCGCCGTCACGGAAGGTGCCGGCACCGGCGCCTGGCAGGTCGCGCACACCTTCCATGACCATCGGGATCGAGCCCGAGGCGAGCAGTGCCTGGCGCAGGTTGCCGGCGTTCAGCGGCACAAAGCGCGAGGGGAAGTCGTCGAGCGCGTTGAGCGGTGGAGCCAGGCGTGGGTCATGGACGATCAGTCGTTCGAAGTGTCGAGACAGGCGCGAGCGGCCGCGCAGGTTGTCGGCGATCACCGAGGACAGGCCCAGCCCGAGCCGGCCGCGATGGTCATCGGCCAGCAGGCCATGACTTTTCACCACCATGATGTTCAGCCGATAGAAGGGGTTGTCCAGCAGCAAGGCATCGCGCCCGTCGAGCAGGTCATCGAGCATGCGCTGGGAGCTCTGGCTGATCTGCGCCATGCTCACGCCCTTGGCGAAACGCTGGGCGTTGTACAGCTCGCCCAGGCGCCTGATGCCTTCGGCGGCGTCCGGCAGGCAGGCACTGGCGAAGCGCCAGGAGCCTACGGACGCGCCGATCAACGAGCGCTCGCGGGGCGCGGCCGGCAGCCATTCGCCGAACAACGCCAGGTCCAGGCCTTGAATGCCCAGGGCCTTGGGCCCTCCGGCGGCACCGGGCAGGGTGCCGACATCGTGCGCCTTCAAACCGTCCAGGCGAATCCGGGCGAAGGCCCGTGGGCCTGCCTTGAGGGTCAGTGCCGGGAATTTGATGTGGATAGCGGTCATGCCGGCCTCTGTACTGGTGAGTGGGGGATTATATGCCTGTGTGACGGGACCACGCGTTACGACCATCGACGATGGCGATTCAGGTTCAATTAAGTTCACAGGGTTAGGCTGATGCCCATACTGACTCGGAGACCCTCCATGAAAACCCTGACCGCCGCGTTCGCCGCCGCCCTCGTCAGCCTGACCGCCAACCTTGCACACGCCCGCGACCTGGGGCCTGATGAAGCCCTGAGACTGCGCGACGCTGGTACCATTCAATCTTTCGAAACACTCAACGCCACGGCCCTGGCCTTGCATCCGGGGTCAAGCGTGCAGGAAACCGAGCTGGAAGAGGCCTATGGCAAATACATCTACCAGATCGAGTTGCGCGACCGGCAAGGCATCGAATGGGACCTGGAATTGGACGCCGTCAGTGGGCAAGTACTCAAGGATCATCAGGATACGTAATGAAGGTTAATCTGCGCGCTTATGGCCTGACGGCCCTGGCGCTGGTGTTTTTTTGCTCCGTGGGCGTGGCCCGTGACCTGGATCAGGACGAAGCCTTGAGCCTGCGTCAGCAAGGCGTGATCCTGCCGCTGGAGCAGCTGTTGCAGCAGGCGCTGGACCGCTATCCCGGCGCCAAGCTGCTGGAAGCGGAGCTTGAGGAGAAACGCGGCCTCTACATCTATGAAGTTGAACTGCTCACCCCCGAAGGCGTGGTGCGTGAGCTGGACCTTGATGCCACTACCGGCCGTTTACTCGAAGACAAGGAAGATTGATCAATGCGTTTGCTTCTGGTGGAAGACCACGTGCCGCTGGCCGACGAGTTGCTGGCCGGCCTCAATCGCCAGGGTTATGCCGTGGACTGGTTGGCCGATGGCCGCGATGCGGTGCATCAGGGCAGCACCGAACCCTATGATCTGATCATCCTCGATCTGGGCCTGCCGGGACTGCCGGGGCTTGAAGTGCTCAGCCGCTGGCGCGCCACGGGCCTGGCCACGCCGGTGCTGGTGCTGACCGCGCGCGACTCCTGGGCCGAACGCATCGAAGGCCTCAAGGCCGGGGCCGATGACTACCTGACCAAACCCTTTCACCCGGAAGAACTGCACTTGCGGATTCAGGCACTGCTGCGCCGCTCCCACGGCCAGGCCAACCAGCCGACGCTCAACGCCGCCGGGTTGCAGCTCGATGAGGGCCGCCAGTGCGTGATGCGTGACGGTGCCGACATTCAGCTGACCGCCGCCGAGTTCCGCCTGCTGCGCTACTTCATGCTGCACCCCGAGCAGATCCTGTCCAAGAGTCACCTCGCCGAACACCTCTACGACGGTGAAACCGAGCGCGACTCCAACGTCCTGGAAGTTCACGTCAATCACCTGCGGCGCAAGCTGGGGCGCAGCGTGATTGAAACCCGGCGTGGCCAGGGTTACCTGTTCGGCGGGCAAGCCCGGTGAAATCGATCCAGCGGCGTTTGAGCCTGGGGTTGATCAGCGTGATGCTGGTCGTCGGCCTGGTGCTGGCGCACACCAGCCTGTGGTTGTTTGAAGAGAGCATGCAACGTTATCTGGAAGCGGGCCTGCGCAATGACAGTGAAAACCTGCTGGTAGCCATGGTCCGTGGCCCGCAGGGGTTTCAGCTGGATGAGCGACGGTTGTCGCCGGCTTATCTGCGGCCCTTTTCCGGGCAGTATTTCCGCATCGACTTCGGCGATACCCATTGGCGTTCACGCTCGCTGTGGGATCAGGAATTACCGCTGCTCGATAAACCGGGGCTGCACGATAACCTGCAGCTGGGCCCCGATGGTCAGCAACTGCTGGTACTGCGTTCGGACTACCGGCGCCTGGGGCAATCGATTTCCATTAGTGTGGCCCTGGACTACACCCCAGTGCGCGCGAGCTTCCAACGCATGCGCCAGGTTGGTCTGGGGCTTGGGTTGGCGGGTTTGCTGGTGATTCTGCTGTTGCAGCGCGTCACGGTGCGGCGAGCCTTGCGTCCGCTGGAAAGTGCCCGCGAGCAAATCGCCCAGCTGCAACAAGGCCAGCGTTCGCAACTGGACGCGCACGTACCCCGGGAGTTGGAGCCTTTGGTGGCGCAGATCAACCATTTGCTGGCGCATACCGAAGACAGCCTCAAGCGCTCGCGCAATGCCTTGGGCAACCTCGGCCATGCGTTGAAGACCCCGCTGGCGGTGCTATTGAGCCTGGCGTCGAGCGAAAAACTCGACGCCCACCCCGACCTGCGCAGGATTCTGCAAACGCAATTGGAGCAGGTGCAGCAGCGCCTGCACCGGGAACTCAACCGTGCGCGGCTGGCCGGGGATGCCTTGCCCGGCGCACAGTTCGATTGCGCTGCGGAACTGCCGGGGCTGTTGGCCACCCTGAACATGATCCATGGCGAACACCTGCATCTGAGCTACACCGCTGCCCCGGGCCTGCAACTGCCGTGGGACCGGGAAGACTTGCTGGAACTGCTCGGCAACCTGCTGGACAACGCCTGTAAATGGGCCGACGCCGAGGTGCGCTTGAGCGTGGTGCAAGCGGACGAAGGTTTTGTGCTGGCCGTGGAAGACGACGGTCCGGGGATTCCCGAAGCACAACGCGACCAAGTGTTCAGCCGCGGTACTCGCCTCGATGAGCAGACCCATGGGCATGGCCTGGGGTTGGGCATCGTGCGCGATATCGTCGACGCCTGGGGTGGGCAATTGCGGCTGGAGGAAAGCGAGTGGGGCGGGTTGAAGGTGACGATCGAGTTGCCCGGGCAGTGATCATGGTAGTAAGGGCGCAACGGTCTCCGTGGCGAGCGAGCTTGCTCGCGCTGGGTTGCGCAGCAGCCCCGTAAAGGTCAGCCATGCCTTTCTGAAAGACTGCAATCGCCCCTGTCAGGGGCCACTGCGTGCTGGAGCGCCAGCCCGGCCCAGCGGGAGCAAGCGCCCTCGCCACAAAGTCAGGCATCGAACCGTGGCGAGCGAGCTTGCTCGCGCTGGGTTGCGCAGCAGCCCCCCGAAGGTCACCCATGCCTTTCTGAAGGACCGCAATCGCCCCTGTCAGGGGCCACTGCGTGCTGGAGCGCCAGCCCGGCCCAGCGGGGGCAAGCTCCCTCGTCACACAAGTAACATTCAAACGCGGAACTGATCCATCAGGCTCTGTTGCTGATTGGCCAGGGTGTTGAGCGACTGGCTGACCCGCGCCGATTCATTGGCCTGGCCCGACAGCGACTCCGTCACGTCACGGATGGTCGCCACGTTGTTGTTGATTTCCTCGGCCACGGCGCTCTGCTCTTCGGCAGCGCTGGCGATCTGCAGGTTCATGTCGCTGATCACCGTCACCGCATCGCCGATCTGCCGCAGGGCGGTGACCGCCTGGCCGACTTGCTCGACACTGCCTTGTGCCTGGCGATGGCTGTTGCTCATGGAGCCGACCACCTCCTGGGTGCCGCTTTGCAGCTGCTCGATCACCTGGCGGGTTTCTTCCACCGACTCCTGGGTACGGCGGGCCAGGTTGCGCACTTCATCGGCCACTACGGCAAAACCACGACCGGCTTCCCCGGCGCGGGCTGCTTCGATGGCGGCGTTGAGTGCCAGCAGGTTGGTCTGTTCGGCGATGGCGCGAATCACTTCCAGTACCGAGCCGATCTTCTCGCTGTTGGCGGCCAGGCCTTCGACCTGCGTCATGGCGGTGCTCATGTCGGCCGCCAGGCTGTCGATGCTGTGGGTGGTGCGGTCGATCACGGTCAGGCCCTGGCGGGTGGCCAGATCGGCTTCCCGTGCAGCTTGTGCGGCCTGGGCGGCGCTGCGGGCAACGTCCTGTGCGGTCGCACTCATCTCGTGGGAGGCGGTGGCCACCTGGTCGACCTGACGGTACTGCTGCTCCATGCCGGCACTGGTCTGGGTGGCGATGGCCGATGATTGATCGGCGGTGCTGCGCGCGTCCTGCACCGAGCGTTTGACCTCGGCGATGATCGGCTGCAGTTTGTCGAGGAAGCGGTTGAACCAGCCGGCCAACTGGCCGAGTTCGTCGTGCTTGTCGTAGGCCAGGCGGCGGGTCAGGTCGCCTTCGCCGCTGGCGATGTCTTCGAGCATGTGCGCCACGCCGAGAATCGGCCGGGTGACGCTGCGCGCCATCAGCCACACCAGCAACAGGCCGATGACCGCCGCCAGCAGGCCCAGGCTCAGTTCAATCAAGGTGCCGGTGGTAGTGCGCTCATCGAGTTCGAGCTTGAGGGCTTCCGCCGGGCCTACCAGCACTTTCTCCGGCACGTCGAGCAATACGCCCCAGGCTTTACCGCCTGGAATCGGCTCGAACGGCGACAGCACCTTGAGTTGGCCGTTGCTGTGCAGGCTGTGGGTCTCGCGGCTGCCGCCGAGCATGCGCAGCAATTCAGTACCGCTGGTCTTATCCACCGTGTCCAGGCGCTGGCTGAGCTTGCTGGCGTCGGGGCTGTAGCCGGCGAGCAGGCCCACCGGGCTCAAGATACTGACGCTGGTCTGGCCATCGTAGAGCTTATGGCTGGCTTGCTGGCTGATCGCCTGCAGGCTGTTGAGGTTGATGTCGACCGACAGCGAGGCGATGACCTTGCCGTTCACCATCAGCGGGAAGACGATGCTGGTCATCAGCACGTTCTGACCATCGATCACATAAAAGTACGGCTCGATCACACAGGGCTTGAGGGTGGCGCGAGGGCAGGTGAACCAGGCATTGGCCGGCTCGCCGCTAGGGCCGGTACGGGTGTCGGCCATGTCGCTTTCGGGCAGCGACATCGAGTTCAGCTTGCCGGCGGTCGGTTGCGACCAGTACAGGGCAAAGCGCCCCTTGTCGTTGCTGCCCAGCTCATCCTGGCCGATGAACAGCTCGTCCTTGCCGTCCAGGGCGTTGGCTTCGAACACCAGCGACAGGCCGAGCAACTGTGGATTGGCCTGCAACGCCGACTTGACCTGCCGGGTCAGGTCCTCACGCAGGTCGAAGGCATCCAGGAAGCGCTTCTCGGCCTGTTCGCGCAGGAACAGCACCTGACGCGAGAACCCGTGACCATATTGATAGGCGTCCATGAACTGCTGACGAATCCCCAACGCCTGGACTTCACCCTGGGCCTCGATGCGTGCCTGGGCGGCTTCGGTGAGCATGGTCATGCTCGACGCCTTGACCAGTTGCGAGCTGTGCTCCATGCGGTACAGCGAAAGACCCACCAGCAGGGTCACGATGCCGGCCAGGCACAGCCCGGCGAGCAGCGTGATTTTCCATTGAATGGAAAGTTGTCTGAGCGACATGGACGCATCCTTATTCGATAAATATCTGCGACTTTGCACTGTAACGGCATCAAAGCAGCTTTCTTGAACGACCGGCGTGAGGCGACCGATGACGAAAAAGCTTGCCGCTCAACACTTGCAGCTTGCCGCTGCTTGCTTCACAGTGCGCGCCCTCTAATAAAACCTCCTTCAATCCGACGTCGGCGCCTGCAGCCGGCTGGCCGGACTCATTCCGTTTGCGCAGGTTTTACCTGCGACTGTGCTCTGAGGTAACGATGATTAATGCTGTAATTGCCGCGGTCGGCATCATGCTGGTACTCAGCCTGTCCCGCGTGCATGTGGTGATCGCGCTGATCGTGGGGGCGCTGGTGGGTGGTCTGACCGGCGGCCTGGGGATGGAGGGGACGCTCAAGGCCTTCAATGGCGGTCTGGGTGGCGGTGCCACCGTGGCATTGTCCTACGCCTTGCTCGGTGCGTTCGCGGTGGCGATTGCCAAGTCGGGACTGGCCCACGCCCTGGCCGACAAGGCCCTGGCGCTGGTCGACCGACAGGACGCCAACGGCGGCGGTCAGGTCAAGTGGCTGCTGATCGGCCTGCTCTGGGTGGTGGCGATCGCCTCGCAGAACATCCTGCCGATCCATATCGCCTTCATCCCGTTGCTGGTACCGCCGTTGCTGTACGTGCTGACCAAGCTGCAACTGGATCGCCGGTTGATTGCCTGTGTCATGACCTTTGGCCTGATCACGCCGTACATGTTTCTGCCAGTAGGGTTCGGCAACATCTTCCTGAACGAGATTCTGCTGGCCAACGTGGCCAAGAGCGGTGTCGACATCAGCGGCATCAACGTCACCCACGCCATGGGCATTCCGGCCCTGGGCATGGTCTTTGGCTTGTTGATGGCGTTTGTCAGTTACCGCAAGAAGCGCGTGTATGACCTGGAGAAAATCGAGCGGGTCGAACAGGTCACGGTGCAATACAACCCGTTGACCCTGATGGTTGCCGGGCTCGCCATCGCCGCGGCGTTCATCATTCAGCTGCTGCTGGATTCGATGATTATCGGCGCGCTGGCCGGGTTTCTGATCTTCTCGGTGTCGGGCGTGGTGCGCTGGCGCGAGACGGACGACCTGTTTACCGAAGGCATGAAAATGATGGCGATGATCGGCTTCATCATGATCGCCGCCTCGGGGTTCGCCGAGGTCATGAAGGCCACGGGTGAAGTGCAGACCCTGGTGCAAACCTCGGCCGCCTGGATCGGCCACAGCAAGGGGGTTGGCGCGTTGTTGATGCTGCTGGTCGGCCTGCTGGTGACCATGGGTATCGGCTCATCGTTTTCCACGGTGCCGATTCTCGCCGCGATCTTCGTGCCGCTGTGCGTGCAACTGGGGTTCAGCCCGTTGGCCATCGTCTGCATCGTCGGTACCGCGGGGGCGTTGGGTGATGCGGGCTCACCGGCCTCCGATTCGACCCTGGGCCCGACCTCCGGCCTGAACATCGACGGCCAGCATCACCATATCTGGGACACCGTGGTCCCGACGTTCCTCCACTACAACCTGCCATTGCTGGCGTTTGGTTGGGTGGCGGCGATGGTCTTGTAAGCGCACAGCGCAGACCTTGCTAGCCTTGATCGTTCCCGTGTGGGGACGATCAAGCGCGGTGGCGACGCTCACGAAACTACCCCCGGTTTACCCCTCGCGCACATCGCGCATCAATAACCCGAACTGCAAGTCCACTGCATCCGGAATCGGCAGGTAGACGGTGTGCCCGTCGCCGGGCGCCACATCAATGGCTTCACCCTTGGTGTTCTGCAGTTGCTGCAGGTCGAAGTGGAAGTTGCCCTTGGGGGTCATCAGTTCCATGTGATCGCCCAGGGCGAAGCGGTTCTTCACCTTGACCTCGGCCAGGCGCTCGTGGCGCTTGCCGGTCAGTTCGCCGACGAACTGCTGGCGTTCCGAGACGGAGCTGCCGCTCTGGTAGTTCTGGTATTCGTCGTGCACGTGACGGCGCAGGAAACCTTCGGTGTAACCACGCTGGGCCAGCGACTCCAGGTCAGTCATCAGGTTGCGGTCGAACGGCCGGCCGGCCACGGCATCGTCGATCGCACGGCGGTACACCTGAGTGGTGCGGGCGCAGTAGAAGTGGGATTTGGTCCGGCCCTCGATTTTCAGCGAATGCACACCCATCCGAGTCAACCGTTCAACGTGCTGCACCGCGCGCAGGTCCTTGGCGTTCATGATGTAGGTGCCGTGTTCGTCTTCGAAGGCAGGCATCAGTTCCTCCGGACGGTTGGCTTCCTGCAACAGGAATACCTGGTCGGTGGGCGCGCCGATGCCCAGCACCGGCTCCGGCACAAAGCTCTGGACGATCTCCCCCGTGGCATTTTCCGTGGCCGGTTGCGCCGAGTACTTCCAGCGGCAGGCGTTGGTGCAGGAGCCCTGATTGGCGTCGCGCTTGTTCATGTACCCCGACAGCAGGCAGCGCCCGGAGTAGGCCATGCACAACGCGCCGTGCACGAACACTTCCAGTTCCATGGCCGGTACGTGCTGGCGGATCTCGGCGATCTCTTCCAGTGACAGTTCCCGGGACAGGATGATCCGGCTCAGGCCTTGCTGCTGCCAGAACTCCACGCTCGCCCAGTTCACCGTGTTGGCTTGCACGGACAGGTGGATCGGCATCTGGGGGAAGTGTCGGCGCACCAGCATGATCAGTCCGGGGTCGGACATGATCAGCGCGTCCGGGGCCATGGCGATGACCGGCTCCAGGTCCTTGAGGAAGGTTTTCAGCTTGGCGTTGTGCGGGGCGATGTTCACCACCACGTAAAAACGCTTGCCCTGAGCCTGGGCCTCGCGAATGCCGAGGGCCAGGTTGGCGTGATCGAACTCGTTGTTACGCACCCGCAAGCTGTAGCGCGGCTGCCCGGCATAGACCGCGTCGGCGCCGTAGGCGAAGGCATAGCGCATGTTTTTCAGGGTGCCGGCAGGGGCGAGCAGTTCAGGCGTGGCGAGGGTCATGGCGGCATCGATCGCAAAAGCTCGCGAGGGTAAAGCAGCCGCGCCAGGTGATTATTGATCTGGATCTATGCCGGGCGAACAAAACAGGGCATTTGGGCGTGTCGCGGCAGACTAACCTTTAAGGCGTAGCGGTCGTCTGCATCTACCTGACCTGGACCGGACATGAACCATTCCTCTGTGCAGAATAAATCGTTGCTGGTGCTATTGGTGCTGGTGACCCTCGCGTTCATCTGGATTCTGCTGCCGTTCTACGGCGCGGTGTTCTGGGCGGTAATACTGGGCATCGTCTTTGCGCCCCTGCAACGCCGGTTGCAACTGAAGTTTGGTTGGCAACGCAACCTGATCGCCCTGTGTACCCTGAGCATCTGCCTGGTGATTGCCATTTTACCAGTGATTTTCATCAGCGCGTTGCTGGTGCAGGAGGGTACAGTGCTCTACAAGAGCCTCGAGAGTGGCGAGCTGGACATTGCCGGCTACCTGGCGCAGTTCAAGCACGGCCTGCCATTGTATGTTCAGCAGTGGCTGGACCGCGTGGGCATGGGCGAGTTGAGCGGCCTACGTGAGAAAATCGTCAAGAGTGCGATGCAGGGCAGCCAGTTCTTCGCCAGTCAGGCATTCAGTTTCGGTCAGGGTACCTTCGAATTTGTGGTGAGTTTTTTCATCATGCTGTACCTGCTGTTCTTCTTTTTGCGCGATGGCGCCGAACTGGCGCGCAAGATCCGGGCGGCGGTGCCGTTGGCTGAGGATCAAAAGCGCCACCTGCAGCTCAAGTTCAACCGCGTGGTACGGGCCACGGTCAAGGGCAACCTGCTGGTGGCTGTCACGCAAGGGGCGTTGGGCGGTTTGATTTTCTGGTTTCTGGACATTCCCAGTGCGTTGCTCTGGGCGGTGTTGATGGCGTTTTTGTCGCTGTTGCCCGCAGTGGGGGCGGGGCTTGTCTGGGTGCCGGTGGCGGCCTGGTTCCTGCTCAGCGGCGCGGTCTGGCAGGGCGTGGTGCTGGGTCTGTATGGGGTGTTCGTGATCGGGTTGGTGGACAACGTCCTGCGCCCCATACTGGTGGGTAAGGACACGAAGATGCCGGACTATCTGATCCTGATCTCGACCCTGGGTGGTCTGGCAGTTTTCGGCCTCAATGGTTTTGTCATCGGGCCGTTGATTGCCGCGCTGTTCATCTCGAGCTGGGCGTTGTACGTGGAAACCAAGCCCCGGGTGCAGTTGCCTTAGGCGTTCAGTGCGTAATTGCCCATGCGTTGCGACAGGGCCTGGGCGGCGGGCAACGACGTGAGCGGGCCGCTGATCGGCTCGCCGTCGCGCACCAGATACCAGCAGGCGAGCAACCCCAGCTCCCTGAGCGAGGGGGGGACGGCACTTCCTACAACGGACATGATCTGGACCCTGGACATAAGCACCTCCATCAATCGATGGCGCTACCTTACGGGCCTGCGGGTCCGACGGAAAATCAACACGCTCGATAATGGACATCGACGCCCTTGACGTGGGCATCTCGTCAGTCGACGACCTGATCGAGCATGTGCATCACTTCATGGTCGTTGAGCAGGCCTTTGCGCACCAGGTTTTCGGCCAGCAGCGAAAGAAACTTGGCACTGCGGTGACCCTCAAGGTGTTTGAGTTCGGTCAGCGCGCTATAGACCTTGCTGGAGGTGCAGAGGCCAACAATGCGGTGCGGGTTTTGCGTGGGCATGGGCGTCGTCCTTGTTTTTATGAACCGTTTATGCCGGACAGATCAGAGCTTGCGGTGCGTTCATGACATAAATATGACAGTTGTGCGCGCGCCAAGGCTTGGGTCGGATCAATCATGTCAAATTTACACGCAGTCATTGTCCCAGCAGCGACCTTGGCGAGATTTATTCAGACATGGGGCACGCCAGCGCGGGGCCCCGGTGCGAGTCAGGGACCCGTTTGCGGTAAAGCGCGGGCGCTTACCAGTGTCGGCCGTAGTACCCGCGGTGTGGGCCGTAGTAACCACGAGGTGGGCCGTAATACACGGGCGCCGGGCGGTAGTAGACGGGTTGTTGCACGTAGATAGGTTGAGGCTGGTAGTAGACTGGCGGCGGGCTGTAATAAACAGGTGGCGGGCTGTAATAGACCGGTTGCTGGATGTACACCGGGCGCTGCGAGTTGGCGATGACCGAACCTGCTACTACGGCGCCAACCACGGCACCGACGGCGATCGGGGCACCCCAGCCGTAGCCACCACCCCCACCATGAGCCTGTACCTGTCCAGCGACAACGAAAGCACCGATCAACAAGGCAACTGCGGGTAGTTTACGGATCATGATCAATCCTCGGCATTTCGCCCCGGCGCTTGTGTCTGCGATAGACCCAAGGAGTGTCGCGGGGATATCTCTAAGACAGCATTTTTTGCCGAATCTGCGAGGCGTCCGAGTAAATTTTGTGTAAGGTCTGTACCACCGTATTTACCCCGCAACGCCAGCAGGAACGGGCACCTTGTCATGATTGATCAAACCCTGTTGGCTGGCTATTCCCGTCTATCAGAACGTGCGAACGCAAGGAGAACCCTATGCAGATGAACCCGAACAAAGACACCCAATTGTGCATGTCGTTGTCTGGGCGCCCCGGGAACTTTGGCCTGCGATTCCATAACCACCTGTATGAGCAGTTGGGCCTGAATTTTTACTACAAGGCCTTCAGCAGCCAGGATTTACCGGGCGCCGTGGGCGGGATTCGAGCCCTGGGTATTCGCGGTTGCGGCGTCTCGATGCCATTCAAGGAGGCCTGCATTGCCTTGGTCGACGAGCTGGATGCCTCGGCGGCGGCCATTGCGTCGATCAACACCATCGTCAACACCCACGGCCACCTCAAGGCCTACAACACCGACTACATGGCCATCGAGCAACTGCTCAAGACTCATGCCGTGCCGAAGGAAACGTCGTTCGCCCTGCGTGGCAGCGGCGGGATGGCCAAGGCTGTCGCCAGCGCCTTGCGTGATGGCGGCTATCGCAACGGCCTGATCGTCGCCCGCAACGAAAGCGCGGGGCGCGCCCTGGCGGACGCCCTGGGTTATCGCTGGCAAGCGGAACTCGGCAATGAGCGCCCGCAGATGCTGGTCAATGTCACGCCAATCGGCATGGCCGGGGGGCGCGAAGCCGATCAGTTGGCGTTTGAGGTCGCTGCCATCGATGCTGCAGAGATCGTCTTTGATGTGGTGGCGATTCCCTCGGAAACGCCGCTGATCGTGCGCGCTCGCGAGGCTGGAAAACACGTGATCACCGGACTGGAGGTGATCGCCCTCCAGGCCCTTGAGCAGTTTGTGCTGTACACCGGCGTGCGCCCCAGCGACGAGCAGTTTCGCAAGGCGGTCGCGTTCGCTCGCAGCTGATCGACCGTGGTGGCCGGGCAGGACGGGGAGTCTCGGGATGGGCTGCAAAACCGTGCCTATACTTGGCCCTTCACACATGCAAAGACGTGCTGACCGATAACCCCGCGATCGAGGTTCCCCATGCCCCCTGCCATTATCAATCTGGACCAGGCTGAACTTCAGCCGCTGCCCGACGGCTTTGCCCCGACCGGTACTGCGGCCCGGCGCTATGCCCCACGCATTGCCCGCCTGGGTCAGCAACTGCATTCACAGAAACTTGGCTACAGCCTGATTGCACTACCACCGGGCATGCGCGGGTTTCCATTCCATAGCCATCGGGTCAATGAGGAGATGTTTTACGTGGTAGCAGGGGAGGGCGAGGTGCGTCTGGGGGATCAGGCGTTCGCCATCCGTGCCGGCGACGTGATTGCCTGCCCGGCAGGTGGCCCGGAAACGGCGCACCAGATCATCAACACCAGTTCGGGCGAGTTGAGGTACCTGGCGGTCAGTACTCAGCAATCACCGGAAATTTGCCAATACCCGGATACCGGGAAATACACGGTCATGGATGATTTCAGGGTCGATACCGAAGGCAATGCCACAGGGTTTGTCGCCGTCGCCAACGAGGCCGACGGCGTGGATTACTGGGAGGGCGAATAACTCAGGTCGGGCCTGCAAGCAGCTTGTGGCTTGCACCGATTCTGTGAAGAGGAGGTTTGCCCTGATGCCGTTCACTCTTGACTGAACGGCATCAGGGTGTGCCCGCGATGCATCGCGCCAGGGCGTCATCGTTTATCGCTGGCAACCAGCGGTGTGTTACTCGAGGCGTGCCAGGCGCTCTTCAAGCGCGGCGATTCTGGCCTCCAGCTCTTCAATGCGCTCCACCGACACACCGCTGCCGCCACGCTCCACCGGGTTCTGGCGCGCGGCGAGTATCGCCTCAAAGTCCGCTGGGTCGCCCAAGGCGTGCACATAGCGGTCTTCACGCTGGCCCGTCTGACGTGGCAGCAGCATGGCAAGGCCGCGGGCAATCAGGCGTTCCAGTTGATGGACCACCTGCTCGGCGTCTTCGAAGTCATGCATGCGGCCACTACGGGTCAGCAGTTCATTGACCGTCTGCGGGCCACGCAGGAACAGCAGGCCGCTCAGGATCACTTGGGCGGGCACCAGTTCCAGCGCCTTGTCGAGCCGATGTTCCCAGCGGTCGGCCCGGCTGCCCATGACCAGCCGGGTGAAACCACGCCCTTCCAGGGCACGCAGGCTTTGCCCGACCTGGCCCTGGCTCAGGTTCATCACCGGTTCACGGCTGGTTTTCTGATTGCAGGCGATGACCAGTGCATTGAGGGTCAGCGGATAGGTTTCCGGGTTGTTGGCCTGTTTCTCGATCAAGGAGCCGAGAATCCGCAGCTCGGTGCTGCTCAGGCGCAGTGCTTCGGTGGACGTCTCTTGTTCAGTGCTCATCGCGCTTTCCCTATGCAGTCGAAGCCGCCTAGCCTAATCCTTGCACGATAAAAGACAAGCCGCGCCGCGCCTCAAGCATGGCTATAATCGCGCCACGTTCCACTCCCTTCACAGCACCCTCCACCCAGCGAGACTGCCATGACTATTTCTCTGTACGCTGCATCCGTTCCGGTCTTCAAGCAAATGCTCAACGCGTTGAGCGATGTGCTGAACAAGGCCGAAGCCCACGCTGCGGCAAAAAACATCGACCCCAATGCCTTGTTGCAGGCCCGTCTGTTCCCGGACATGTTCCCGCTGGTGCGTCAGGTACAGATCGCCGTTGATTTCGCCAAGGGCGTTTCTGCCCGTCTAGCGGAAGTCGAGTTGCCGAAGTACGACGACAGCGAAGTGACCTTTGCCGAACTGCAGGCGCTGATCGCCAAAGTGCTGTCCTTCATCGACGGTATTGCCCCTGCGCAAATCGACGGCAAGGAAGGCATCGAGATCGTGACCCGTCCCGGCACGCCGAAAGAAAAGCGTTTCACGGGCCAGTCCTACCTGCTGACCTACGGCCTGCCGCAGTTCTTCTTCCACATCACCACCACCTACGCCATCCTGCGCCACAACGGTGTGGAAGTCGGCAAACGCGACTACATGGGCGCGTTCTAAACCCGCAGGCAAAAAGAAGCCCGCCAAGGTGTGAACCTTGGCGGGCTTTTTAACGGGTGCGAGTGTTACGCGGTTTGTTCGACTTTCTCTTCCTGGGCCAGGCAGGCCGCAGCGGTGAAGAGGACGTCGGTGGAGGAGTTCAGCGCGGTTTCCGCCGAGTCCTGCAATACGCCGATGATGAAGCCCACGGCGACCACTTGCATGGCGATCTCGCTAGGAATGCCGAACAGGCTGCACGCCAGCGGAATCAGCAACAGCGAACCACCGGCCACGCCCGAGGCGCCACACGCACAAATCGCCGCGACCACGCTCAGCAGCACGGCGGTCGGCAGGTCCACGGCAATACCCAGGGTGTGAACCGCAGCCAGGGTCAGCACGGTGATGGTGATGGCCGCGCCGGCCATGTTGATGGTCGCGCCCAGGGGAATCGAGACCGAGTAGGTGTCTTCATGCAGGCCCAGGCGCTTGCTCAACTCCAGGTTGACCGGAATGTTCGCCGCCGAGCTGCGGGTGAAGAACGCGGTGATGCCGCTTTCGCGCAGGCAGGTCAGTACCAGCGGGTAAGGGTTGCGGCGCAGTTTCCAGAACACGATGACCGGGTTCATCACCAGGGCCACGAACAGCATGCAGCCCAGCAGCACGGCCAGCAGGTGCATGTAGCCCAGCAGCGCGTCGAAGCCCGAGGTGGCCAGGGTCGAAGCCACCAGGCCGAAAATGCCCAGCGGTGCAAAGCGAATCACCACGTGCACGATCAGGGTCACGCCGTTGGACAGGTCACCGAGCACTTCACGGGTGGTTGCGCCGGCATGGCGGATGGCCACGCCCATGCCGATCGCCCACGCCAGGATGCCGATGAAGTTCGCATTCATCAGGGCGCTGACCGGGTTGTCGACCACGCTCAGCAACAGGCTTTGCAGGACTTCGCCAATGCCGCCGGGCGCGCTGATAGCCACGTCGTGGGTGGAGAGCACGAGGCTGGAAGGAAACAGGGTGCTGGCGACCACCGCAACGGCGGCGGCACTGAAGGTGCCGAGCAGGTACAGGAACAGAATCGGTCGGATATGGGTTTCCTGGCCGTGCTTGTGGTTGGCGATCGAGGCCATGACCAGCACGAACACCAGAATCGGCGCGACGGCTTTGAGTGCGCTGACAAACACTTTACCGATGAATGCGGTGGACTTCGCCACTTCAGGCGCGAGCAGCGCCAGGACGATACCGGCGATCAGGCCAATCACAATCTGGGTGACCAGGCTGGTGCGTTTGAGTCGTTGCAGGAGAGAAAGCGGTGCTGCAGTCATAGCGGTATCTCTGATTTTTTTAAGGTGCTGTGAATCCAGGGAGGCTGTCCGTCGAGATCGAGAAGGCGGGCAAAACGGATAAGCGCGCGAATTCAGCCTTGGCTGAGGAGCATCCAGTCTTTCGCGGGGGGCGGACTTTATCACAGCGTGGGCGTTATCCTTCAGTCCTGTGACGATCTGCCGCCTGAAGATCACCCTCTGGGATCAGGTTCCCGCCAGCATGATCAGGTGCACTCTGATAAGATTCGCCATCCTCTATTTTCATCTCTCCTCAGTGAGCCTTCGGGCAGTCGCTGGCGTTGTCGTTTTCTGGAGTTACCCATGCTGTTTCCCATCCTGCTGTTGTCAGCCGCCGGTTTCACGGTGCTGACCACGGAGTTCATCATTGTCGGCCTGTTGCCCTCGATCGCTCGCGACCTCGATGTCAGCGTTTCCCAGGCGGGGCTGCTGGTGACCTTGTTCGCGTTTACCGTGGCGGCGTTCGGGCCATTCCTGACGGCGTACTTCGCGCGCTTTGAACGCCGCCGGCTGTTTATCAGCGTGTTGATCCTGTTCGGGCTGGCCAACACCCTGGCGGCCCTGGCGCCCAACATTGGCGTGATGGCAGTGGCCCGGCTGATACCGGCGCTGGGGTTGCCGGTGTTCTGGGCGCTGGCCAGTGAAACGGCGGTAGACATCGTCGGGCCGGACTATGCCGGGCGGGCGATTGCCAAGATCGGCTTCGGGATCGTCTGTGCCACGGTCTTCGGGATTCCCGTCGGCACACTGATTTCCGATGCGTTCGGGTGGCGCAGCGCCTTCGGCATTCTGGCGCTGATTGCCTTCGCCAAGGCCTTGCTGCTGTTTATCTACTTGCCGAAAACCGATCTGCACAACCAGCAGGTGAGTTTCGCTTCGCAGTTCAGGATTCTGCGCAGTCCGTTGATGCAAGGGCATGTGTTGTTGTCGATTCTGGTGTTCAGCGGCATGTTCACCGCCTACACCTACCTGGCCGATATCCTGGAGCGACTGGCCGGTTTCAATGGCACGGTGGTGGGGTGGTGCCTGATGGGGTTTGGTGCGGTCGGCCTGATCGGCAATTCGCTGGGCGGGCGCATGGTCGACCGCCACCCGCTGATTGCATCGATGGTGTTCTGCGCGTTCATGATCGGCGGCATGCTCGCCCTGGTGCCGAGTATCCATTCGACCTTGGGGCTGGCGGCGGCGATGGGCATCTGGGGCGTGACCCAGGCGGCATTGTTTCTGGTCTGCCATGTGCGCCTGATGAAGGCCGCACCGCAAGCGCCGGCGTTCGCCGCCTCGCTGAACATTGCCGGGGGCAACCTGGGGATTGGCCTGGGAGCGCTGGTGGGCGGGCGGGTGATCGACACTCTGGGCCTGGGGAGTCTGGGCGTTGCCGCGGCCGGTTTTATCCTGGTGTCGATCCTGTTGGCGCTGTTGCTGATGAGGCTCAAGGCGCCGGTCGTCTGCGCCTCTAGCCTCTAGAGTGCGGTAAACAGTGCCCGGCGGGCACCTTCGGTAATGGCGACAATGCCCGGGTGCTTGACCTTGCGCTCCACCGAGATGGCGTAGAACGACTCGCTGACCGCATCGGTCTGGCCAATCAGCTCGACGCCGTACTGGCGTCGTACCTCATCGGCAATCACGCTGGGGCCGATGAAGATTCCGCTGCCGGATTGGCCAAACGCCTGCATCAAGGCGCTGTCATCGAATTCGCCGACGATCCGCGGCTGGATCCGTTGTTCGGCAAACCAGCGTTGCAGGCGGCTGCGCACCACGGTTTCCTGGCCGGGAATCAGCAGGGGGGCGCCATGCAGGCAGCGCGGGAAGTCGCTGCCGTAGCGTTCGACCAACTCCCGGGTGGCGAAGAAGCTGATCCCGCACTCGCCGAGTTTCTGGCTGTAGCCCTTGATGTCCAGGTGCGAGGGCATCGGGCTGTCGGAAATCACCAGGTCCAGCCGTTGAATCGCCAGGTCGGCCAGCAGGCGCTCCAGCTTGTCCTCGCGACAGGTAATGCGCAGCGGTTCGTGCAGCTCCATGGTCGGTGCAATCAGGCGATAGACGATGGATTTGGGCACCACGTCCGCGACCCCGACCCGAAACAGGATCTGTTGCTCGTTGGGCTGGGCTCGCAGCAGGGCTTCCAGTTCGCCTCCCAGTTGAAACATTTGTTCGGCGTAGGTCAGGGTCTGGCGACCGGCCTCGGTCAGTTCCAGTTGCCGTCCAACTCGCTGGAACAGTTCGATTCCGTAGGTCTGCTCCAGCAGGCTGATCTGCCCGCTGATGGTCTGGGGCGTCAGGTTCAGTTGCTCGCAGGCACGCACAATGCTGCCGGTTTTGGCCACGACCCAGAAGTAATGCAGTTGCCGATAATTGAGCATGGGCATTCGCCGATTCGTAAAAACCGAAGTATAGCCGCTAAAAATACGAATTTTCCTGAAGTATTACCTTCCTTAGAATGCCTCGCTATTGACGGGCCACTACTTCGGCCGAGTCTGTTCTAACGAGGAAAGCATGATGACACTCAAATCCTTGACTGCGGCTTCGTTGCTGGCTGTTTCTGCGCTGTTGCTCACTGGCTGTGACCAGGCTGAAAAAAGCGCCCAGCAATTGATGGGCAAGGCCGCTGAATCGGCCAAGCAGGCGATCGACGACACCCACAAGGCGGCGGAGCAGGCCCTGAGCGACGCCACCGGGAACATCATCAAGAAAAAGGACCCTTCCGCCGACGACGACAAGCAAGACAGTTCGTCGCAGGAAATCTAATCCGTTTAACACCGAGTCAGGACTGACCCATGGAATACCTTTTACAACTTGCTGCAAGCCCCACTGCCTGGGTCGCCCTGGCCACCTTGATCGTCATGGAGATCGTGCTCGGCATCGATAACCTGATCTTTATCTCGATCCTGACCAACAAACTGCCGGAACAGCACCGGGCCAAGGCGCGCCGGATCGGTATCAGCATGGCGCTGGTCCTGCGTCTGGGCCTGTTGAGCACCATTGCTTTCATCGTGCAACTGACGGAGCCGGTGATCGAGGTGTTCGGTCACGCGTTCTCGTGGAAAGACATGATCCTGATTGCCGGCGGCCTGTTCCTGTTGTGGAAGGCGACCACGGAAATCCACCACAGCATGGATCCGTCGCCGGATGACCCGACGTCGAAAACTTCGACGGTGACCCTGGGTTTTGCGGCGGCCATCGGTCAGATCCTGATGCTCGACCTGGTGTTCTCCATCGATAGCATCATTACCGCGGTTGGCATGACCGAGCATTTGCCGATCATGATCATCGCGGTCCTGGTGTCGGTGCTGGTGATGTTGTTGGCGGCCGAGCCTTTGGCCAAGTTCATCAACGACAATCCGACGGTGGTGATGCTGGCGCTGGGCTTCCTGATCATGATCGGCATGACCCTGATCGCCGAAGGCTTCGGCGCTCACGTACCGAAAGGCTACGTCTATGCGGCCATGGCGTTCTCGGCGGCGATCGAAACGCTGAACATGTTGTCGCGCCGAGCCAGGCAGAAGCAGCTTACTGAGCAGGCTTAAGCCTTAACGGCAGTACCCGACGGTCGTCTGCGCTCGAAAGCGTGCAGACGGCCGTTTTGCTTGATGGGGATACCGATGGCGTCGCTCAATGAGCAGACGCGTGACGCCGTGCAGGTTTCTCGTGTTTAGCGGGGGCTTGCGGTGCTCTGTAGGCATGATGGTGTCTGCGGGTGATGCGCAACACACCCCAAAGCATGGCGGCTGCAACGGCCAGCCAGCCACCTATCAGCATCAGGATTATTGCTGTCAGGCTCATCGGTGCCTCCTCTTTGCCCTGCTTCGGGCAGATACGCTTTGCAGGTGTCAGTCTAGCCGCAGATGTGTTGCAGGCAATTGACCAATAGTCGTGAGCCTCCAACCCGTTCGCTCTATCAGTGGCGGGTGACTGCCGTTTACCGCTATAGCGCTGCTATGATCAGTGCCCAAGCCGGAAGATTGCTGACCGGCACCTGAACAAGTGAGTGATTGATGTTGCCGGTACTTCCTCGATTTCGCTTCGCCTTGCTGGCTGCGGCCTGCGTCTTGAGCCTGGCCGGTTGTGCCGGGAGCGTGCAACCTGAAATCAAGCGCCTGCCCGAGCGTGTCGAGCTCAACGGCAGGTTCTACCGTGGCGAGGCTTACCAGAGTGGGCCGCAAACCCTGGCCAGCCTGCTGTTCCAGCAGGGTGTCGTGATCACGCCGGGGTTGCTCGACAAGCCGTTGCATTTGCCGGGTGCCGAAGCGCAGCTGCAGCAGAACATGTCTAAGCTGGCGCGTGAATACGGCATGGTCGTGTACCCGCTGGACAGCAACTTGCCGGCGTTGTTGACCCAGGTCGCGGCGGGTTATCCGGTGTTGTTGCGCTATACCGAGGGTTCGGCCTTCTGGAAGGAGCCCAGGTACGCCATTCTTGCCGGGTACAATCGCCAGAAGCAGACTGTGCTGCTGCGCTCGGGCATGAACCGTCGCCTGTTGCTGGACTTCAACGCCTTTGAGTCGGCCTTCAAGGACGCGGGCGGTTGGGCCGTACTGATCCAGGCGCCGACCCAGGTTCCCGCCAGTGTCGACCGGCAGCGCTGGCTGAGTGCGGCCAATGACCTGGCCCAGGCGGGGCAGGAGCAGGCTGCTGCCCGGGCGACCGGGGCGTTGAACGCCCAGCCATGAGAAACGGCGCCCAGAGGCGCCGTTTTCGATGAGGGGCCTGACGGGTGTCGGGGCCTTGATGAGTGCGTTACTCGGCGGTCTGTGCCACGCCGGTCTGGCGGCTTTTCAGGTTCTTGTTCGCTTTGTAGTGCAGGGCCGCTGCCGGCACCGGGCTGCTCTTGCCGGTTTCAACCCACTGGCGGATGCGGGTGGCGTCGGCAAAGTGGGTGTATTTGCCGAAGGCGTCGAGAATCACCAGTGATACCGGGCGATTCCCCATGCGGGTGACCAGTACCAGGCAGTGCCCCGCCTTGTTGGTGAAGCCGGTCTTGGTCAGCTGGATATCCCAATTGTCCTTGCGGACCAGGTGATCGGTGTTGCGAAAGCCCAAGGTATAGCTGGGTTTGCGGAACGCCACGGTTTTTTCCTTGGTGCTGCTCAACTCACTCAACATCGGGTACTTGCGCGCCGCTTGCAGCAGTTTGCTCAGGTCCCGTGCCGTGGACACGTTGCTGGTGGACAGGCCGGTAGGCTCGACGTAGTGGGTGCTGGTCATGCCTAGCGCCTTGGCCTTGGCGTTCATGGCGGCAATAAAGGCGGCATAGCCACCCGGGTAGTGGTGGGCCAGGCTCGCGGCCGCGCGGTTTTCCGAGGACATCAGGGTGATCAGCAGCATTTCCTTGCGCGACAGCTCGCTGTTGAGCTTGACCCGCGAGAACACGCCTTTCATTTCCGGAGTGTTGGTGATGGTTACGGAAATGTATTCATCCATATTCTGCTTGGCTTCCAGCACCACCAGGCCGGTCATCAGCTTGGTCACCGAGGCGATGGGCACCACGACATCGGGGTTGCTGGCATAGACGATTTTGTTGGTCTGCAAGTCGATCAGCATGGCGCTGCCCGAGGCGATATGCAGTTTCGAGGGGTCGCGAGGTGCCGCAGTGGTTTCACCAGCATCGACGTTCGACGTGATGACAGTGCCTGAAAATGCAAACAAGAGACTCAGGATAGAAAGACGGATTTTCACGCGAGTGGACTCGATAAATGTGGGTATGCCGTTGTGCAACGGGCTTTTTCCAGAAAAACGTTACATTTTATGAGCGTAGTTGAGGAACTGTCGAATGTTCTTCGGAGGGCAGATGAAAGTCCTTGTTTTCGGCTAAAAAACAGGGGTTTTCGACGAATAGCCTTTAGGCCGTCCACAAACGAGAAACCCCGCCGGGTGGCGGGGTTTCTCGTAGGGCACCGGTGAAGCGTTGCACTCAGCCGTGCAGGGTTTCCGCCGCGTAGAGCGTGTTTTCCAGCAGGCAGGCACGGGTCATCGGGCCAACGCCGCCAGGTACCGGGGTAATCCAGCCGGCGCGGGGCAGGGCGGTGTCGTAGATCACGTCGCCGACCAGCTTGCCATCTTCCTGGCGGTTGATGCCGACGTCGATGACGATGGCGCCTTCCTTGATCCACTCGCCCTTGACCAGGCCCGGCTTGCCGGCGGCCACGACCACCAGGTCGGCGCGGCCGACGTGGCCGGCCAGGTCCTTGGTGAAGCGGTGGGTGACGGTGACGGTGCAGCCGGCCAGCAACAGCTCCATCGCCATCGGGCGACCGACAATGTTGGAGGCGCCGACCACCACTGCGTTCATGCCGTACAGGTCGGCACCGGTGCTTTCCAGCAAGGTCATGATGCCTTTGGGTGTGCATGGGCGCAGCAGGGGGATGCGTTGTGCCAGGCGGCCGACGTTATAAGGATGGAAACCATCGACGTCTTTGTCCGGGCGAATGCGTTCCAGCAGTTTGGAGGCATCCAGGTGTTCAGGTAGAGGCAGCTGCAGCAGCACGCCGTCGATGTTCGGGTCGTCATTAAGACGGTCGATCAGGTCGGTCAGGGCTTGCTGGGTGGTGTCAGCGGGCAGGTCATAGGCTTGGGAGAGGAAGCCGACCTCTTCACAGTCTTTACGCTTGTGCGAGACATAAACCTGAGAGGCGGGATCGCTGCCGACCAGGATCACCGCGAGGCCGGGCGTGCGCAGGCCTTGCTCGCGACGCTCGGCGACACGTTTGGCGATCTGCTGGCGCAGGCTGGCGGCGATCGATTTGCCGTCGATTAGTTGTGCTGTCATTGCGCGTGATTAACCATCGAGAGGGGGAAGAAAAGAGAGCGCATTCTCGCATGTCAGGGCGTGAGGGCAAAGGCGCTTGGTCTGCAAATTCCCCTAACCCCTTAAATAAAATGAATTTTTTTTAAAAAAGAGTTGACGACCTTCGGACTCACCTATAACATTCGTCGCACTTGTCGGGCACAGCCTAGCACTGGTTAAGAAGGTTGATCAGAATTGATGTTTGATTCGGTGAGACTGAAAGCACTTAGTTTGTAATCGTCCAAGAATACAGATTAACAAGGCGCCCGTAGCTCAGCTGGATAGAGCATCCGCCTTCTAAGCGGATGGTCGCAGGTTCGAGTCCTGCCGGGTGCGCCAATTAGGCAGCTTTGGCACAAGTAACGCAACATGGCAATATGGTGGGCGTAGCTCAGTTGGTAGAGCACGGGATTGTGACTCCCGTTGTCGAGGGTTCGATCCCCTTCGTCCACCCCATATTTAGAAAGGCGCCAGATTAATAGTCTGGCGCCTTTGCTTTAAAAGCTTGATACGCGGATGTGGTGGAATTGGTAGACACACTGGATTTAGGTTCCAGCGCCGCAAGGTGTGAGAGTTCGAGTCTCTCCGTCCGCACCAAACAAGTATTCGCAGTGATTTACCATAGTCCGCGAAACCCAACAGAAAGCCGCCTAGTGCGGCTTTTTTGTTGTCTGGACGTTCGTGGTCGTTCGCCACGATCCGCAAAACGTTAGTGCTTTCGCCAGTGTGGTCTTCTGGTGGTGTACCAATGTCCCCCGCTGACAGCGTCGCCAGGCGAGCAAAGTCCAGAACAGAACTTGTCTGCCTGCGGCACCATGCCTTTGCTGGCAGGGTGTCCGGACAGGTCTTCGGCGCGCCACCCTCCCATCGATCAACGTGCTGCGCATTGAAGGAAGCTTCTCAGTCGCATGGCAACGCCTGTCCGGCACGTGTGTCGAAAATCTGCCCTGGCTTGAGCGCATTGCGTGCTATGGGCGTGTTCATACCTTCCGCTACGCGGATCGCAGGGTATGGAGTGGGTTTTCCATTCGAGAGCTACGCGCGCACGGCCGATTTCATATGCCGCTGCAAGGGGGGGAGTCAGCATCAACGATCACCCGGTCATTCGCCGGGTGTTTTTTGGGGGGGGTGTTGAGATGTGGGCTATCCGCTATGCCACGACCAGCCAGCGGTAGGCAAAGATCGAAGCTGCTGATCATGAGCAGGGAGTCAGCAGCCTTGGCCGGGTCGTTTTGACGTCAGTGTTTTCGAGCTGAAGCGACCATTGGCCGTTCAGCTCGTACATGTCACTTGCGCACGTTCTGGAACAGCATCAGCCTTGAAGTTTCATGCATGCCACGGGTCAGCAGCGTCAGGCGTTTGAACTCTTCAGGGTGTTTGTCGGCCACGTTGTCCCGTGGAGTCGTTGAGGCGAGGTCGTGGAGGGTTGGCGAGCTGCCGTCGTGCTCCATCTGCACCATATAGTGTTGAGTCACGCCCGCAATCAGCGGGAACGTTCCCTCGCGTAATACCAGTGGTACCACGCGTTCACCTTCGGGGGCGGGCTGCTGAATGTCGCGCCCCATGCCGCTGTTGCGAAACTCAAGACCGACCATGCCCGCCACGGTTGGCAGCAAGTCCGCCAGGCCAACCGCTTCCTCGACCGTGCGCGTCCCAAGCAAACCTGGCGCGTGAATGATCATGGGGACTGCGTTGCTTTCCAGGCCCAGTTGCTCATAAGCCGGCGCCAGGAACGGGATCTGGGCGATTCGGGTGTTATGGTCGCCAAACAGCACGAAAATGGTGTTGTCGTAGTAGCCGCCTGCCTTGGCTATTTCCATCAGGCGCCCGATGTTGAAGTCCAGCAGGCGCACCGCGTTGTACTGTTCGACGCTGCGCGATCCGGCGGCCTGGACTTCGGCCAGGGTCGGGTGCTTGACCTCGAATCCATCGTTGGTCTTGGGGATCGTGAAGGGGCGATGGTTGCCGGCCGTCTGTACATAGGCAAAGAAGGGTTTGTCCTTGGGCAGTGCTTGCAGGACTTTGTCGGTTTCCTTGAACAAGTCCAGGTCCGAGATCCCCCAGACATCCACTGCCGGAGATTTCCAATCCCGTTCTTCGAGCAGGCGAACGCCGTCGATGCTTTGCCGAATCAAGGCATTCATATTGGCCCAGCCGGAGTTACCGCCAATGGTGTAGATCTTCTCGTAGTCGGCGAAGGCATTGATCAGGGTGTGCTGATTGGTGATCAGCGGATTGCGCGTTGCGGTTTCCTGACGCGTGACGTCAGGCACCCCGCTAATACTGGCCCAGACGGTTTTTGCGGTCCCCGTCACCGGCACATAGAAGTGCTTGAAGAACCAGCTCTGGGTGGCCAGGCGATCGAGATTGGGCGTCGGATTGATCGGGTTGCCGTAGGCCCCGACGGCGCTGGTGCCCAGCGATTCAAGCATGACAAACATCACGTTCGGTGGTCGCGAGCCCGGTACTTTGTAGGGTTGTGGTGCCTGGTGGCGTACGAAGTTCATGGTATGTGGATCGGGCTGATCAACACCCAGGTAGTTGGCCATGACCGCATAGTGCTCGCGCACCTGCGCTTCGTCATAGCGCGACTGACCGACCTTGACCGTGTCGTAGAGGAAAATCACCGGGTTCAGGCCCAGCGCAGCGATCTGGTTGTTGCCCGAGAAGAAGGCATCGCTCCAGCGCAGTGGAACAGGGTTTTCCAGGTTGATGTTTTCGACACGGCCCAAAATACCCAGTAGCACCAGCACGACCATCAATGCGCTGCCCCATGTAGCGGAGAGCGGGTGAATGGTTTTGCCGGGGCGGTCCAGTGTCACGCGTTCCAGGCGCACCAGGGCCAGTGTCACCACCGCGACTGTTGTCAGCCAGCCCAGTGAAATCCAGATGACTGGGTAGGATTGCCAGACCATGCCGCGGGATATTTGCGCATCATCGATGAAGCGCAGCACGGTAGCATTGATCCTTACGCCCAGGTAGGCGTAGTGGCCAAAATCGATGATGTAGACCAGCAGCAGGGCGCTGAGGGTGGCGGCCAGATATACCCGTGCGATCCGGCGCGCCAGGCGGCTGCTGACAAGGTTCCAGCGGGGGAGCCACGCCAGCAATGCCAGCGGCAGCATGACCAGGATGGCCAGGCGCAGGTCAAAACGAAAGCCGATGCCCAGGGTTTCCCCGACGGCCTGTTCGTCGATCAGGGCTCTGGCGTCGAAGCCGGAAAAGCCGAAAAAAAACACCACCCGCAGCAGCGCAAACAGCGCAAACACAATTGCCGTTGCGCCAAGCCAGTAATGCAAGCGTCTTGAATGTAGCCAGCCCATCCATGCTCCCCTATTGAGTAATGTCGTTGAGTTTCAAGCGGATCCGTTTGATGCGCCGCCGCGTAGCATGTTTAGCCGACCGTAGGTCCAGCGCGTGGCGCGTATCAACAGCGCCGTGCAGCAATACAGGCCGAGCAGTGGATCAATCAGGTAATCCCAGTAATTCTGCGAAGGCTTGATTTCGATAATGAAGGCGAGTGTCGCGCAGGCCAGCATCACGACGGCCAGGTAGTTACGCAGGTAAAACAGGCCCAGCGTGAGCAGTGCAACGAACAGCAGCATTGGGCGCGGGCTGAAGCCGAACCGATAAGGGTCCAGGTCGCTCAATCCCAGGGTTGCCGGATACAGCACCAGGGTCGCCGCGGCGAAGATCATCAAGACGCCGGCTTGACCTTGCGGGGCAGGCGGCAAGGCGTCCAGTCGGCGTAAACATCCCCAGGCCAGGAGTGCCAGGGTCGTGATCGCCAGGTCATCGATATGGCTGCGCAAGTACGCGGCCAGTGACAAGCCGTCAAGCGGTATGAAGCTGGCAGCCAGCAAGGCGAGCAAGAGCGTCAGACCGCCGACCCGCTTCAAGCCGAAAGAGGGTAGCAGCAGGAAGATGATCATTGCGAAGCTGATATGGGCCTGCCAGAGATTGGTCAATGGGCACGCTCCGCCAGCCACGCTTCGTTGAAGGTGACGTGTTTGATAAAGGTGTTGTTCCAGGAGTAAACCAGGTGATAAAGCCCGTCTGGACTGCGAATGAAGTAAGGGTATTCATATTCAAAGTCACACCCTTGTTTTTTACAGACGCGGCCGTTGAGGTTGTTCAGGAACTGCGCCTCCAGCGGTTGGCGCAGTGCGCCACTGGAGTCGCGAAACTCTTTGCCGATGATTTCCTTGTAGGCCTCGGGTGAAAACGCGTCACCCTCTGGGTCGGGTGATTTGTCCAGGTCTCGCAATGAATGCCAATCGGCCATTTCGGCGTCGGTCTTGTAAAGGCTCAGCTTGAAGCGCCCCTCCTGCAGGTCATTGAGTGCGACCAGCAACCCGTGCTCGGGCGTCGCGACGGCCGCCAGCGAGGAGTTCGGATTCGATGGATCGAGTGGGTAGGGTTCACTCCAGGTTTGCCCTGCATCTTCAGTGCGAGTCGCCAGTACGCGGTGGTGGGTGTCGCCGGCGTAACGCAGCATGGCGATACCGCGCTGCCCATCCAATGGAACCACTGTGGGTTGCAACGAGTTATTGCCGTGGCTGATGCGGTACTTATCGATCACTTCACCGTCTGCGCTCAAGTACAGGTACTCCGCAAACTTGCCCAGGAACTCGTGATAGACAGGCAAGCCGATAGACCCGTCGGCATGAAACACCGGCGCCGAGCGGACCAGGGTGCTGATGTTCAGAAAAGGTGAAGTGATCAATTGGCGTGGCGCGGACCATTGGCGACCAAAGTCACTCGAGACCATCACATTGACCGCACTACCGGCCCAGCCACCCATGGATACCGATACGTAAAACAACCAAAGACGATTGTCCGGCGCGAGGGCAACGACCGGGTTACCCAGTTTGCGAATGTATTTTCGGGTGCCCTGTTCAGTCGAATCCCGAGTGACCAGTACTTGTTCTGCGCCCCATTCGCCGGTTTTTGCGTCAAAGCGGGCAGAGCGCACCTGCACATCGGCTGCGCCTTCGCGAGTGCCAGCGAACCAGACCGCCATCAGGCTGCCGTCAGGCAGGGCGGTTACTGCCGAAGAGTGCACGAAGTCCACAAGCCCGGAAGAGGCGAATCGGCTGGTGTAAATGGGCTTGGCGGCATCGGCCACGGCCGGCACCGGTTTCATCAAGGCAAACGTGGAATGCACCGGGGCGGGATGGGTGAGCCATGCGGCGAAAAACAAGCAACAAAGGACAAAGTAGCCACCGAAAACGGGGCTGGGGCGTTTGATGCGCATACTTAAGGCATCTCCTGGCCCGATCAAGCGCCGCAAAGTATCACGGCGGGACGCCAGTCTGATTGCATTGGGCTGTTACATTGTAAGTGAATGCTGCTGTTTCTTGACCTTTTTGCCGGAGCCGTGCGTCGGACGATACTGTCAGTGCAGGTTCAGACTGCTCAATTCCAGCCACCCTCCGACGTCGAGTGGGTAATCCATCTTCATATGTGGTGTGAGGCATGGAGGTGCCTATGAAGCCGGGGTGGTTCACATGTCGAAAATCCTCCAGGGGGGGTTCAGCGTAGCCGCATGGGACGGGCGCAGCAGGGAGGGGCTGTTCGGTCGGCAGAGTATCGGGGCAGTGGCGTCAATAAAAACCGAGCATTCTCAATGCCTTGGCGGTAGAATCGCAGCCCGTTTCGGTTAAGTCGAACTGGTCTGGCGGCAACGGATCAGTACAACTTGTAAGTACACTTGAAGGGGGCTTGCGTTGTCAGGTCCAGCAATGGCGGGAGTTTTCGGGTTTGTTTCGAGTCTCTCCGCCCCCTGCAAGTAGCTATTTGATAGCAGAAAACGGCGCAGTTCCTGAAAAGGCCTGCGCCGTTTTTGTTTCGGTCGTTCGAACTTTTTCGATATGACGGTGGATTTTGTGCTGGTAGGGTGTGCGGCTCGTCGAAAACATGTTTCACGATGATGCCTGATTTGCCCGTCGGTCTCCTGGCGAGACCGCAACCAGGGAGAAGCCGACCGGTTCCTTCTATATATAGAAGGGGTGGTGCAGAGCCCTGGCGTGATTCGCTGTATTTGCTCTCATGGCGAGGCTCAACCGTTTGTCCTCGCCGCTAAATGGCCTGCTGCGTTTTTACCCGTTTTCAGTAGGGTGACTTCTTGAGTTTGACCCACTAGAATGCATGCCCTTGATTCTGGGGTCGGAAACGGCCGGCTAACGTCTGTGCAACGAGGAATATCCATGCAAGTTTCTGTTGAAAATACTTCTGCTCTTGAGCGCCGCATGAGCATCACCGTGCCAGCTGAGCGCATTGAGACTCAAGTCAACAAGCGTCTGCAGCAGACTGCCCAAAAGGCCAAGATTGCAGGCTTCCGTCCTGGCAAAGTGCCGATGAGCGTGATCCGTCAGCGTTATGAAGCTGATGCGCGTCAGGAAGCTGTAGGCGACGTGATCCAGGCTTCTTTCTACGAAGCCATTGTCGAGCAAAAGCTGAACCCGGCTGGCGCTCCTTCGGTAGAGCCAAAAGTCCTGGAAAAGGGCAAGGACCTGGAATTCGTAGCAACGTTCGAAGTGTTCCCTGAGTTCACCGTTGCCGGTTTCGACTCCATCGCGGTCGAGCGCCAGAGCGCTGAAGTGACTGACGCCGACCTGGACAAGATGCTGGACATCCTGCGCAAGCAGAACGTTCGCTTCGAAGCCGTTGAGCGTGCTGCTCAGAACGAAGACCAGTTGAACATCGATTTCGTTGGCAAGGTTGACGGTGAAGTCTTCGCCGGTGGTTCGGCCAAGGGTACCCAGCTGGTTCTGGGTTCCGGCCGCATGATTCCTGGCTTCGAAGAAGGCCTGGTGGGTGCGAAGGCGGGCGAAGAGCGCGTTCTGAACCTGACCTTCCCGGAAAACTACCAGAACCTGGACCTGGCTAACAAAGCAGCCGAGTTCACCGTGACCGTCAACTCGGTATCCGAGCCGAAACTGCCTGAGCTGACCGAAGAATTCTTCGCCCAGTTCGGTATCAAGGAGTCGGGTATCGACGGTTTCCGCGCCGAAGTTCGCAAGAACATGGAGCGTGAGCTGCGTCAGGCGATCAAATCCAAGGTCAAGAATCAGGTAATGGACGGTCTGCTGGCCGCCAACCCGATCGAAGTGCCAAAGGCGCTGCTGGAGAACGAAGTGAACCGTCTGCGCGTGCAGGCTGTTCAGCAGTTCGGTGGCAACATCAAGCCTGATCAACTGCCGGCCGAGCTGTTCGAAGAACAAGCCAAGCGTCGCGTTGTGCTGGGTCTGGTCGTGGCTGAAGTGGTCAAGCAATACGACCTCAAGCCTGACGAAACCCGCGTTCGCGAACTGATCCAGGAAATGGCTTCGGCCTACCAGGAGCCAGAGCAAGTTGTGTCCTGGTACTACAAAAATGACCAGCAACTGAACGAAGTTCGTTCGGTTGTGCTGGAAGAGCAAGTTGTGGATACTGTTCTGCAGAAAGCTAGCGTGACCGACAAATCGGTCTCTTACGAAGAAGCAGTCAAGCCGGTAGAAGCTCCACAAGCCGACTGATTGATTTTGCGTTAGAAGCACACACCATAAGCCAGCTCTCGAGCTGGCTTATGCGTATTCAAGACATAACTATTTGGGAGTGACTGCAGAGCATGTTCCGTAATTCGTATATTCAGCAGAACTCTGATATCCAGGCCGCAGGCGGTCTGGTCCCGATGGTTGTCGAGCAGTCCGCTCGTGGCGAGCGCGCCTACGACATTTACTCGCGCCTGCTCAAGGAGCGTGTGATCTTTCTGGTTGGCCCGGTAGAGGACTACATGGCCAACCTGATCTGTGCGCAACTGCTGTTCCTTGAAGCGGAAAATCCGGACAAGGACATCCATCTCTATATCAACTCCCCGGGCGGTTCGGTGACTGCGGGTATGTCGATCTACGACACCATGCAGTTCATCAAACCCAACGTGTCGACCACCTGTATCGGCCAGGCGTGCAGCATGGGCGCGTTCCTGCTGACGGCCGGTGCTCCTGGCAAGCGTTACTGCCTGCCGAACTCGCGAGTGATGATTCACCAGCCACTGGGCGGTTTCCAGGGCCAGGCGTCGGATATCGAAATCCATGCCAAGGAAATCCTCTTCATTCGTGAGCGCCTCAACACGTTGATGGCCAAGCACAGCGGACGCACCCTTGAAGAAATCGAGCGCGATACCAACCGCGACAACTTCATGAGTTCAGAAGCCGCGCGTGAGTATGGCTTGATCGATGAAGTGATCACCCAGCGCCCCGCTTAAAATAAGCAGCTCAAAACAGGCTGGTCGGCTGGTCTGATCACTGGCGGGCTTGAAAAAGCCCGCAATAGCCTTCATCTTGTGTTGCAAGCCTATCGAATTTGGATCGAACGAATGACTGACACCCGCAACGGCGAGGACAACGGCAAGCTGCTCTATTGCTCCTTCTGTGGCAAAAGCCAGCATGAAGTACGCAAATTGATTGCCGGCCCCTCGGTCTTTATCTGCGACGAGTGCGTCGACCTGTGCAATGACATCATCCGTGAGGAGGTGCAGGAAGCCCAGGCCGAGAGCAGCGCGCATAAATTGCCTTCGCCTAAAGAAATCAGCGGCATCCTTGACCAGTATGTGATTGGTCAGGAGCGTGCGAAAAAGGTTCTGGCCGTAGCGGTGTACAACCACTACAAGCGCCTCAACCAGCGTGACAAGAAGAGTGACGACGTCGAACTCGGCAAGAGCAACATCTTGCTGATCGGCCCGACAGGCTCGGGTAAGACCCTGCTTGCCGAAACACTGGCTCGTTTGCTGAACGTTCCGTTCACTATCGCCGACGCAACCACCCTCACCGAGGCGGGTTACGTGGGTGAGGATGTCGAGAACATCATTCAGAAGCTGTTGCAGAAGTGCGATTACGACGTGGAAAAGGCCCAGATGGGCATTGTCTATATCGATGAAATCGACAAGATTTCGCGCAAGTCCGACAACCCGTCGATCACTCGGGACGTTTCCGGTGAAGGCGTGCAGCAGGCCCTGCTCAAGTTGATCGAAGGCACGGTCGCTTCCGTTCCGCCACAAGGCGGTCGCAAGCACCCGCAACAGGAATTCCTTCAGGTCGACACCCGTAACATCCTGTTCATCTGCGGTGGTGCGTTCTCCGGTCTGGAAAAGGTTATTCAAAACCGTTCCACCAAGGGCGGTATCGGTTTCAACGCGGAAGTGCGCAGCAAGGAAGAAGGCAAGAAGGTGGGTGAGTCCCTGCGTGAAGTCGAGCCTGACGATCTGGTCAAGTTCGGTCTGATCCCGGAATTCGTCGGTCGTCTGCCGGTCCTGGCGACGCTTGACGAGCTCGACGAGGCTGCGCTGATGCAGATCCTCACCGAGCCGAAAAATGCTCTGACCAAACAGTATGCCAAGCTGTTCGAGATGGAAGGCGTAGACCTGGAGTTCCGCTCCGACGCCCTGAAATCGGTCGCCAAGCGCGCACTGGAACGCAAGACCGGTGCTCGTGGATTGCGTTCGATCCTCGAAGGCGTACTGCTCGACACTATGTATGAAATCCCCTCGCAGTCCGAGGTGAGTAAAGTAGTGATCGATGAAAGCGTTATAGAAGGCAAGTCCAAGCCACTGTTTATCTACGAAAACAGTGAGCCGGCTGCCAAGGCAGCGCCAGACGCGTAAGCGTCGCACTGCTGGTTTAAAGAAGGGGCCTACGGGCCCCTTTGCTTTTAGCGGGTTCAGTGCCTTCTTTGAGCTTGTTTTTTTTCAAGGCAGCCCCCATCTTGGTTTCAAGCTTACTTCCATCTGTTTACGGCCTTATGGCCGCCGTAGAGGCGAAATCATGAAGACAACCATCGAATTGCCTCTCCTGCCATTGCGTGATGTCGTGGTTTATCCGCACATGGTTATCCCGCTGTTCGTGGGGCGCGAGAAATCCATCGAAGCCCTCGAGGCCGCGATGACGGGCGAGAAGCAGATCCTTCTGCTGGCCCAGAGAAACCCTGCTGACGACGATCCCGGCGAAGATGCACTTTATCGTGTAGGTACTATCGCGACCGTTCTGCAACTGCTCAAGCTGCCTGATGGCACCGTCAAGGTGCTGGTCGAAGGCGAGCAGCGCGGCGCTGTCGAGCGTTTCATGGAAGTGGACGGCCACTGCCGTGCCGAAGTTTCGCTGATTGACGAAGTCGACGCGCCCGAGCGCGAGTCGGAAGTGTTTGTCCGCAGTTTGCTGTCGCAGTTCGAACAATACGTTCAACTGGGCAAGAAGGTTCCCGCCGAGGTCCTGTCGTCGCTCAACAGCATCGATGAGCCTGGCCGCCTGGTCGATACCATGGCTGCCCATATGGCGCTGAAAATCGAGCAGAAGCAGGAAATCCTCGAGATTCTCGACTTGTCGGCCCGGGTCGAGCACGTCCTGGCCTTGCTGGATGCCGAAATCGACCTGCTGCAAGTCGAAAAACGTATTCGTGGCCGCGTCAAAAAGCAAATGGAGCGCAGTCAGCGCGAGTACTACCTGAATGAGCAGATGAAGGCCATTCAGAAAGAGCTCGGCGACAGCGAGGAAGGTCACAACGAAGTCGAGGAGCTGAAAAAGCGCATCGACGCCGCGGGCCTGCCAAAGGACGCCCTGGCCAAAGCCCAGGCTGAGCTGAACAAGCTCAAGCAAATGTCGCCGATGTCGGCTGAAGCGACCGTGGTGCGCTCCTACATCGACTGGCTGGTGCAGGTGCCGTGGAAGGCACAGAGCAAGGTGCGTCTGGACCTGGCCCGCGCAGAAGACATTCTCGACGCCGACCACTACGGTCTGGAAGAAGTCAAAGAGCGGATTCTCGAATACCTCGCCGTGCAAAAGCGCGTGAAGAAAATTCGCGGTCCGGTGTTGTGCCTGGTTGGTCCTCCGGGTGTAGGCAAGACCTCCCTGGCAGAGTCGATTGCCCACGCGACCAACCGTAAATTTGTCCGCATGGCCTTGGGTGGCGTGCGTGACGAAGCGGAAATTCGTGGTCATCGCCGTACTTACATCGGTTCGATGCCCGGAAGATTGATTCAAAAGATGACAAAGGTGGGCGTGCGCAACCCGCTGTTCCTGCTCGACGAAATCGACAAGATGGGCAGCGACATGCGTGGCGATCCGGCGTCGGCGTTGCTGGAAGTGCTCGATCCCGAGCAGAACCACAATTTCAACGATCACTATCTGGAAGTCGACTACGACTTGTCCGATGTGATGTTCCTGTGCACCTCGAACTCGATGAACATCCCACCGGCATTGCTGGACCGGATGGAAGTGATCCGTCTGCCGGGCTACACCGAAGACGAGAAGATCAACATTGCCGTCAAATACCTTTCGCCTAAACAGATTCAGGCCAACGGCCTGAAAAAAGGCGAGCTGGAATTCGACGCCGAAGCGATCCGCGACATCATTCGCTACTACACTCGCGAAGCCGGTGTACGTGGCCTTGAGCGCCAGATTGCCAAGGTCTGCCGCAAGACGGTCAAAGAACATGCGCTGGAAAAACGCTTCTCGGTGAAAGTGACCGCCGACATGCTCGAGCACTTCCTCGGCGTGCGCAAATTCCGTTACGGCCTGGCCGAGCAGCAGGATCAGGTGGGTCAGGTCACGGGCCTGGCCTGGACCCAGGTGGGCGGCGAATTGCTGACCATCGAAGCGGCCGTGGTGCCTGGCAAGGGGCAGTTGATCAAGACCGGTTCGCTGGGCGATGTCATGGTCGAATCGATCACTGCAGCCCTCACGGTGGTACGCAGCCGTGCGAAGAGCCTGGGGATCCCGCTGGACTTCCATGAGAAGCGCGACACCCACATCCATATGCCGGAAGGGGCGACGCCCAAGGATGGCCCTAGCGCGGGTGTAGGCATGTGCACGGCGCTGGTATCGGCCCTGACCGGGATTCCGGTGCGCGCCGATGTGGCCATGACCGGTGAAATCACCTTGCGTGGCCAGGTGCTGGCGATCGGCGGCCTGAAGGAAAAACTGTTGGCGGCACACCGTGGCGGGATCAAGACGGTGATCATTCCTGAAGAGAACGTACGCGATCTGAAGGAAATTCCGGACAATATCAAGCAGGATCTACAGATTAAACCGGTTAAATGGATTGACGAGGTCCTGCAAATTGCGCTGCAATACGCGCCGGAGCCCTTGCCGGATGTGGCTCCCGAGATAGTCGCGAAGGATGAAAAACGCGAGTCTGACTCTAAGGAAAGAATTAGCACGCATTAGTACGTATTTGCCTGGGGGGCTTCCTTGACAGTTTTTTAGAGCCCTTGTTATAAAGCGGCTCTTAAGTGTCTGTAGGCCATTCAGCACTCGTTTTTGCTTTCACCAAAAAACTTAGAATCATCTCAAATAGATATAAGGGGACTTAGAGTGAACAAGTCGGAACTGATTGATGCTATCGCTGCATCCGCTGATATCCCGAAAGCTGCTGCTGGCCGTGCGCTGGACGCTGTAATCGAATCCGTCACTGGCGCTCTGAAGGCCGGCGACTCTGTTGTTCTGGTGGGTTTCGGTACTTTCTCCGTCACTGATCGTCCAGCTCGCATCGGTCGTAACCCTCAGACCGGTAAGACTCTGGAAATCGCAGCCGCCAAAAAGCCAGGTTTCAAAGCCGGTAAAGCACTGAAAGAAGCTGTTAACTAAGCCTCACTCGGTTTTTTGCCTATCCGGGTCGGGTCTATGCCTGACTTGGCAGCGGAGCGGTAGTTCGGTCGGCCAGAATACTGGCCTGTCACGCCGGGGGTCGCAGGTTCGAGTCCCGTGTCCGCTCCGCCAGTTACGAGAAGGCGCATCCTCGGATGCGCCTTTCTTCTATCCGGATTCTACCCACGCTCCACGGTTGCCTAATTTTTGAAGTTCAACCGTTTCTGGGGGACGCATGCTGCAGAATATCAGGGACAATTCACAAGGCTGGATTGCCAAGACCATTATCGGGATCATCGTTGTACTGATGGCGTTCACCGGTATCGAGGCCATTTTCCAGGCGACGACCAACAGCCAGGACGCGGCCAAGGTCAATGGTGAAGTCATCAGTCAAAGCGAGCTGAGCCAGGCGGTCGACATGCAACGCCGCCAGCTTATGCAACAACTGGGCAAGGACTTCGATGCTTCCTTGCTCGACGAAAAAATGCTGCGTGAATCGGCGCTCAAGGGCCTGATCGATCGCAAGCTGCTGCTGCAAGGCGCGCAAGATTCGAAATTCGCTTTCTCCGAAGCGGCTTTGGATCAGGTGATCCTGCAAACGCCTGAGTTCCAGGTGGACGGCAAGTTCAACAGCGATCGCTTCGACCAGGTGATCCGTCAGCTGGGTTACAGCCGTATGCAATTCCGCCAGATGCTGGCTCAGGAAATGCTGATCGGCCAGTTGCGCGCGGGCCTGGCGGGCAGCGGTTTTGTCACCGATGCACAGGTACTGGCTTTCGCCCGTCTGGAAAAACAGACCCGCGACTTCGCGACCCTGAACGTCAAGGCAGACCCTGCGGCCGTGAAACTGACCGACGAAGAGGTCAAGGCTTACTACGACGAGCACGCCAAGGAGTTCATGACGCCCGATCAGGTAGTCATCGATTACCTTGAATTGAAGAAGGCCTCCTTCTTTGACCAGGTGACCGTCAACGACGAAGAGCTGCAGGCGGCGTATCAGAAAGAGATCGCCAACCTGGCCGAGCAACGCCGGGCTGCGCACATCCTGATCGAAGTCAACGACAAGGTGAACGAGGCGCAAGCCAAGGCCAAAATCGAGGACGTTCAGGCACGCCTGGCCAAAGGTGAAAGCTTCGAGGCATTGGCCAAGGAGTTCTCCCAGGACCCGGGTTCGGCTGCCAACGGCGGTGACCTGGGTTATGCAGGTCAGGGTGTCTACGATCCAGCCTTTGAAACAGCGCTGTACGCGCTGAACAAGGACCAGGTGTCGGCGCCGGTTCGTACGGACTACGGTTTCCACCTGATCAAGCTGCTGGGCGTTGAAGCGCCTGAAGTACCCAGCTTCGACAGCCTGAAAGGCAAGCTGACCCGCGAGCTGAAAACCCAGCAGGTCGAGCAGCGTTTCGTGGAAGCGACCAAGCAGTTGGAAGACGCATCCTTTGAAGCGTCCGACCTGGCCCAGCCTGCCGCGGACCTGAAGCTGATCGTCCACACGTCTGCGCCATTCGGCCGTGAAGGCGGTGAAGGTGTGACGGCCAACCGTGCCGTGATCGCTGCGGCGTTCAGCCCGGAAGTGCTGGATGAAGGTGCCAACAGCACCGCCATCGAACTGGACCCGGAAACGGTCATCGTGCTGCGTGCCAAAGAGCATCGCAAGCCTGAGCAACTGCCGTTGGCCAGCGTCGATGCCGCTATCCGCGGGCAATTGGTCAAGGAGCACGCCAGTGCAGCCGCCAAGACCAAGTCCGATGAGCTGGTTGCCAGCCTGCGCGACGGCAAGACGGCGCTCGACAGCCTGAGCTGGAAAGTCACCGAAGCGGCCACCCGTGGCCAGGAAGGTGTCGACCCGGCCGTGCTGCAAGCCTTGTTCCGCATGCCAAAGCCTGCGGCCAAGGACAAGCCGTCCTTCAGCAGCGTGACCCTGCCTGATGGCAGCCTGGTGATCGTGCGCCTCAATGGCGTGAACGAAGCCGCCGCACCGACTGAAGAAGAGAAGGCTCAGTACCGTCGCTTCCTGGCATCGCGTGTGGGTCAGCAAGACTTTGCTGCCTACCGCAAGCAACTGGAAAGCGAGGCAGACGTCAAGCGCTTCTGATGCCTGACGTACTGGCTGAGTAACCCCGAAGACCCCGGCAGTGATGCCGGGGTCTTTTACTTTGTGCGCCTCAAGGCCGGGCGGCGAAACTACGGGTGTTCGTCGATCATCGGTGCGCGCGACTTTTTCCGGAAAATCGTGGTCAGTAGTGGTGTAACGGGTGCAAGCCACTAATCCATGCGCCGTAACGGGTCGAACTGTTGCACAATACGCCCCGGGTCGTTTTTTTCAGGATGTTCAATGTTCAAATCATTTCATGTGCGTGCCGCCGGGCTGGCGTTGATGTTGGCAGCGGTCGCCGGCTGTTCGAAGGATCAGGCCATCTATGAGCATGAAAACTTCGATGATTCCGGGACGTTTTCGCGCAAGTACCCGGTGACTGATGTGGCGACGTGCGAGGCGGCCCGTCGGGCGTTGCTCAGCCAGGGCTATATCATCACCAGTTCCGATCCGAAACTGATCAGCGGTCACAAGAGCTTTCAGCAGACGGGCGAAACCCACATGGAAATCAGCTTCAATGTGGTCTGTGCCGAGGACAGCAGCCATCACGCGACGATGTTTGCCAACGCCTTGCAGGATCGTTATGCGCTGAAGAAAACCAACAACTCCGCCAGCCTGGGTGTGGGTGTGCTGGGTTCGGTGTCGATGCCGATCGGCTCCTCCGACGACTCGATGGTCAAGGTCGCCAGTGAAACCGTGACCTCCGGGAAGTTTTACGAGCGGTTTTTTGCCCTGGTCGAACTGTTCCTGCCACCTGATGTGAAAAAAGCAGCGCACATTCCCGAGAAGCCAAAGACTGAGCTGGGTGTACCAGAACCCAAGGCAGCCCCCGCCGCGCCGGCACCGGCAGCGGAACCAACGCCCGCCCCAGCCCCGGAACCGACACCCGCGCCGATCATCGAGCCGACTCCGTCACCGGCAACCCCTTCGGTCGTCGAGCCGGCGCCTGCAATGCCCGTGGCGGTCGAGCAGGCACAACCGGTATCGACGGCCTCCGAACCGGTTGCCGCGCCAACCGAAGCTGCCGCAATCACGCCTGTGACCCATGTCGAGCCCGCGCCAGAACCGCAAGTCGTTAACTCAAGCGCGTTACCCGCCCCAAGTGAACCGATCCCTGCCTTGCCGTCCTCCGGCCAGTAATCCGAATCCGGCGTTGCGCAATCGAAGGCCGGTTACGCAGCGTTTCTCCAGCGATGCGCGCGCCGGGTCGCGCGGGTTGATGTGCGTCAACCTCTGTACGAGTTGTCCCGTGATAAATTCTTCGGTGCCTGCTACGTTTTATCAGCAGGTGCTGGCGTTCGCCTCCGTCATTTTTTGTTCATGCGGGCACTTTATGCTGATGGCGAAGGTCAAGGGTTAAACGGTTTTCAACACGACTCAGGAAGGACATCTCAATGGACGATTATCAAGAAGAGCTGCTGGAATACCGGGCGTTCGAACTGGACCCCCTGGAACCGGCCGAAGACGCAACGGAGTTGTAAGAGGTACCGCTACAGGCTACAAGCTGCAAGTTTTCAGTTTCAGGCCGATTGCCTGTGACTGCGGCGAAACTCGCCGGGTGTCTGGTTGTTCCAGCGCTTGAACGCGCGTTGAAAAGCTTCGGCCGAGGCGAACCCCAGCAGGTAGGCGATCTCGCCAAAGGCCAGTTCGGTGTCGCGGATATAGGTCATGGCCAGATCGCGGCGGGTGTCGTTGAGAATCGCGCGAAACTGCGTGCCTTCTTCGGCGAGCTTGCGCCGCAAGGTCCAGGTCGGCAGTTTCAAGCGTGCCGCCACTTCTTCCAGGTCGGGTTCACGACCACCATTGAGCAACGGTCCCAGCAGCGCGGTGATGCGTTCACGCAGGCTGCGGGTGCGGGTCAATTGCTCCAGTTCCCGTTCACACAGTTGCCACAGGTGTCGCCAGGTACTCGGGCAATGTTCCGGGTTGCGCTGGGCCAGGCTGGCCTGGCTGAGGCGCAACTGGTTCTGCTCGGCACCGAACTGCAACGGGCAATCGCCCAGCAGCGCGTACTGTTCGCGGTAATCCGGTTCACTGAACTCGATGTCGATCCGCTCGGCACGCAAGGGTTCAGGGCTGACGCTGGACAGTTGCTGCAACCAGCCGGCGATGATCGAGTCCACCACAAAGCGGTTGTAGGCGTTGTACGGGCTGATGGAGTAGAACCGTAGCCAGGCCCCCTGTGCGTCCTCATGGAAGCTCGACTGGCCGCGATAGTTGGAACCGTATAAGGCCTCGAAGCGAATCAGGCAACGGGCCGCCTCGCGGACGGTTGGTGCCTGGGCGGCGGTGACGCCTGCCAGCCCGGTCTGGCTCAGGCGGCTGAGCCGGCCCATGCGCAGGCCCAGCGCCGGGTCGTTCGTCAGCTGGATCGCCGCATGGCCCAGGCGCATGTAGCGCGGAATCGACAAGCGGGCGCCAGCTTCAGCCAGGCGCGCGGCATCGAGGCCGTATTGTTCCAGCAGGGGCTGCGGGTTCAAGCCGTGGCTGCGTACGGCGTCCGCCAGGCTGTGGACGAAGCCGACCGACAGGTCACCGAGGCGCATCGGCAGCGGTTTCATGGGTTACAACCAGAGATTGAGCAAGCGCGCACCGCGGGCTTCGCTGTCGCCAAAGTGCCGGCCATGGCTGCTCAGGAAGCTTTGTCCCGCGCTGCCCCGGTCCCAGAATTGCCCGCGCAGGAACACGCTGACGCCGGCACTGGCCTGGCTCAACGGTGGCTGACTGGTCAGTGTCAGGCGATGCCAAGCCTGGCCTTCACTGAGTTCGCCAGGTTTGAGGCCGACATCGCCAGGCGTCGATGACCCCTGATAACCCCGCCAGGGTTTGTCCCAGCCAGAGCGACCCCTGACAAATGCCGGCACGGCGATCAGCTGTGCGCCCTGGTCGTTGAGTGTGCGGTAGTTGCCCGGGTACCAGCTGTCGTTGCCGATCAGCACACCCAGGCGCCCGGCAGGAGTGTCGACGACTTGCAGCGCACGCTCGGTGCCTGGCTGGATGTAGCCTTGTCTCTCAGGGTCCGGGTACAACTGGCGCTGCGGCTGGCCCAGGGGCACCCCGTCACGGCCAAATACCAGGCTGGTGTTGTACAGCGGGCCGCGCCCGACACGTAATGTGCCGTCGTTGACGCTCGGTTCGGGCAGCACGATGCTGCCGGCCACCAGGGTCACGCCGAACGCCTTGGCCAGCCCGCCGAACAGGGCCTGGTACTGGCTCGCCATGTCCTTGGCCTTCATGCGCAGGTGCGCGTCATCCAGGCGGTTGTCACCCTTGGCGCTGATTACGGCACTGACGAAGGACAGGGGATTGCTCACCGCGAGCCAGTTCATGGCTTCCTCAAGTGTGGCGGCCTGGTACAGCTCGTCTTTTTCGCCGCTGAGCATCAGCCAGGTGCCGATGTGTTCGGGCAGCACCACGATGGTCTTTTCGTTGAGCAGGCCTTGTTCGCGCGCATGCTGCAAATAGGCCGCGAGCTTGCGATGCAGGCGTTCGGGGCTTTGATAATCGGTGGGGAACAGCTCGGGCTGGATGCCCAGCAGATTGCCGCGGTCGCTCGGTACACCCTGGTCGACGGCGAGGGTGATCCGCAGGTCGGACAGGTAATGGCCCATCGGGCGTTGCGCTGTCCACATGGCGTAGCTGGTGATGATGGCGAGCAGCGCCATGGAGAAGGTCAGGTACAGAAGTTTGCGCATGGGAAAACAGTCGATGGCTGTATGCAGGGTTCGGTGCCTAGGGTAGGCCCCGGGCTGGAGAATGCCAAGGGGTGCTGCACGTTTTGATCAATAACTTGTCACTTACGGTCATTGAGTGGCGGCGGGCCTGCTCTTAGTCTGTGGCACATAACCGATGGATGCCCAAGAGCGTCCACACTTTTTCCGTGATTGCTCGTTGTGGAGTTACCGATGGCCGCCACTCACTACCCGCACCTGTTGGCCCCGCTGGACCTGGGTTTTACCACGTTGCGCAACCGTACTCTGATGGGCTCGATGCACACCGGCCTTGAAGAAAAGCCGGGTGGCTTCGAGCGCATGGCGGCGTACTTCGCCGAACGCGCACGCGGTGGTGTTGGCCTGATGGTCACCGGCGGTATCGGCCCGAACGACGAGGGCGGTGTTTATTCCGGTGCCGCCAAGCTGACCACCGAGGAAGAAGCGCTCAAGCATCAGATCGTCACCCGGGCCGTGCATGAGGCGGGCGGCAAGATCTGCATGCAGATCCTCCACGCCGGGCGTTATGCCTATAGCCCGAAACAAGTGGCGCCGAGTGCGATCCAGGCCCCGATCAACCCGTTCAAGCCCAAGGAGCTGGACGAGGAGGGGATCGAGAAACAGATCAGCGACTTCGTCACCTGTTCCGTGCTGGCGCAAAAGGCCGAGTACGACGGTGTCGAGATCATGGGCTCGGAAGGTTATTTCATTAACCAGTTCCTCGCCGCGCACACCAACCACCGCACCGACCGTTGGGGTGGCAGCTACGAAAATCGTATGCGCCTGCCCGTGGAAATCGTCCGTCGCGTACGCGAAGCGGTAGGCCCGAACTTCATCATCATCTTCCGCCTGTCGATGCTCGACCTGGTGGAAGGCGGCAGTACCTGGGAAGAGATCGTGCAGTTGGCCAAGGCCATCGAGCAGGCCGGCGCGACCCTCATCAACACCGGTATCGGTTGGCACGAAGCGCGTATTCCGACCATCGCCACCAAGGTGCCACGTGGGGCGTTCAGCAAGGTCACGGCCAAGCTGCGTGGGGCGGTTGGCATTCCGCTGATCACCACCAACCGCATCAACACCCCGGAAGTGGCCGAACAGATCCTCGCCGAAGGCGACGCCGACATGGTGTCGATGGCGCGGCCGTTCCTCGCCGACCCGGAGTTCGTCAACAAGGCGGCCGAAGGCCGTAGCGACGAAATCAACACCTGCATCGGCTGCAACCAGGCCTGCCTGGACCACACCTTTGGCGGCAAGTTGACCTCGTGCCTGGTCAACCCGCGGGCCTGCCACGAAACCGAACTCAACTACCTGCCGGTGCAGCAGCTCAAGAAGATCGCCGTGGTCGGCGCCGGGCCTGCCGGTTTGTCCGCCGCGACCGTGGCTGCCGAGCGCGGCCACCAGGTGACGCTGTTCGATTCCGCCAGCGAGATCGGCGGCCAGTTCAACATCGCCAAGCGCGTGCCGGGCAAGGAAGAGTTCTTTGAAACCCTGCGTTACTTCAAGCGCAAGCTGCAAACCACCCATGTCGAGGTGTGCCTGAACACCCGGGTCGATGTTGCGCAACTGGTGGCCGGCGGATACGACGAAGTGATCCTGGCCACCGGTATCGCACCTCGCGTACCGGCTATTCCAGGTGTCGAGAATGCCAAGGTCCTGAGCTACCTGGACGTGATCCTGGAACGCAAGCCGGTGGGCAAGAAAGTCGCGGTGATTGGCGCCGGCGGCATCGGTTTTGACGTCTCGGAGTTCCTCGTGCACCAAGGTGTCGCCACCAGCCAGGACCGGGAAGCGTTCTGGAAGGAGTGGGGCATCGACACCCACCTTGAAGCCCGTGGCGGTGTTGCCGGGATCAAGGCAGTGCCTCATGCGCCGGCTCGTGAAGTGTTCCTGTTGCAACGCAAGAAATCCAAGGTCGGCGACGGCCTGGGCAAGACCACCGGCTGGATTCACCGCACAGGCCTGAAGAACAAGCAGGTGCAGATGCTCAACAGCGTCGAGTACCTGAAGATCGATGATGAGGGGTTGCACATTCGCATCGGCGAAACCGGCGAGCCGCAGGTGTTGCCGGTGGACAATATCGTGATCTGTGCTGGTCAGGATCCGCTGCGTGAGCTGCACGATGGCCTGGTGGCTGCCGGGCAGAATGTGCACCTGATCGGCGGGGCGGATGTCGCGGCAGAGCTGGATGCCAAGCGTGCGATCAATCAGGGTTCGCGCCTGGCGGCCGAACTGTAATTCAATTCCTGTGGCGAGGGAGCTTGCACCCGCTGGGCCGGGCTGCCGCTCCAGCGCGCAGCGGCCCTGATAGGGTGATTGCAGGCTTTCAGGTGAATCTCGGCAACCTTTCCAAGGGCTGCTGCGCAGCCCAGCGGGAGCAAGCTCCCTCGCCACAGGGGTATCCGCTGCCGCTCCCTCGCCACACAAGCCGTAGCAGGCTGTTAAAATCCTGGTTCTTTTCTCCCAGAACCAATCCCTCATGCGTTTCCCTTCCCACTGGCGTCCCCAAGCCCCGCTTCAACCTCTGCACCTGGACTGGCTCGACCATGCGGGTGTCGAGGTGGCGGTGCTGCGGCTGGACCTCATCGATCCGCGGATCTCGGGCAACAAGTGGTTCAAGTTGATCGAGCACCTGAGGTTCGCCAGCGAAAGCGGGGCTAAGGGTGTCATCAGCCTCGGTGGCGCCTGGTCCAACCACCTGCATGCCTTGGCGGCTGCGGGCAAGCGCTTTGGTTTTACAACCGTGGGCCTGTTGCGCGGCCATCCCCAAGACACGTCGACGGTGCAGGACTTGCAGGCGTTCGGCATGCAATTGCACTGGTTGGGGTATGGCGGTTATCGGGATCGGCACCAACCGGGCTTCTGGCAACCGTGGCGGGAGCGCTATCCGGATTTTCATCCTATGCCCGAAGGCGGGGGTGCGGTGCTGGGTGCTCGAGGCTGCGGACAGTTATTGGCGCTGGTGGCCGGGCAATTGGAGGCGCTGGGTTGGCCTGACCATGATGGCTGGTGGCTCGCCTGCGGAACCGGCACCACCTTGGCCGGCCTGGTGTTGGCGGAGGCCGGCAGCCACCCCGTACTGGGTGTGCTGGCCGTGCCGGATGATCATGGCGTGGCGCAGCAGGTCGAGGGGATTTTGAGTGAGTGCGGGATGCCCGACGGAGGCTATGAGCTGTTCGATGGCAGTCGCGGTGGCTTTGCCAAGGTCGATCCGACGTTGCTGGCGTTCATTGACGCCACCGAACGGGCCAGTGGTATCCCGCTGGAGCCCTTGTACACCGGCAAGGCGCTGTTGGCGCTCAAGCAACAGGTCCAGGCTGGACGCTTTGCCACCGGTACGCGCTTGATCTTCATTCACACGGGTGGCCTGCAGGGCCGTAGGGGCTTGAGTTCGTAGGGCACAAGCGGGCACGGCGCACGTGGCGAGGGCGCGAGGTCTCTCGCCAAAGCGTGGCGTCGGTGCTCAGCCGCGTTTAGGCAGCATCCGCAGCAGGGTGTTGTCGCGGTACACGTAGTGGTGAGCCAGGCCAGCCACCGCGTGCAGGCCGATCAGCCAATAGCCGATGGTGCCGCCCAGGACGTGCCAGCCCTCGATCTGTTTGGCCAGGTCCTTGTTTTCATCAATCAGCAGCGGCAAGTCGACACCGTAGAACATCACCTGATGGCCTGCGGCGCTGGTAATCAGCCAGCCCAGAATCGGCATGCTGATCATGAATACATACAGTGCAACATGCATCAGGGTGGCGAGAGCGCTCTGCCATTGCGGCGGCGTCGGCTTGATTTTCGGGGCAACCCCCAGGCTGCGGGCAAGCAGGCGCAACCAGACCAGCACGAACACCGTCAGGCCGAGCATGAAGTGGGCTTCCTTGATCAGGGTTCGCCCTTCACTGCCCTTGGGAAAGATTCCGCGCAGTTCGATAGAGGCGTAAACCACCGCCAGCAGGACCAGCATCAACCAGTGCAATGTGACTGATACCGTGCTGTAGCGTGATTCCGAGTTCTTCCATGGCATAGGTGTTTCCTCGCTAGTCAGGTCTGAAGTTCCCCGCTCTTGTGTGACGGAGTGCGGTAACTGTAATCCTGTTTGCGCGGGTTTGCCTGAGCCAGGTCAGGCTTTTGTCGCACTACGAGCGCTCTGCGACGGGTGTTCTGGTCAAAAAAACGCCAGCCCGGTTCAGGGGCTGGCGCTGTTTGGGCGTCCCGGGACAGTTAGCTGACCTGCGGCATTTCGCCCTTGGCCAGGCGCTTGTTGATGTCGGCAATCACTTCTGGCAGGTCCGTGATGGTGTCGATCATGTAGTGCGGGCGCGAGCCTTCGAACAGGGCGTGAATGCGTTTGCGTTCACTGGCCAGGGTGTCGCTGGCCAGCGCACGATAACCTTCATACGTCAGGCCCAGGGCGTTGCCCGAGCAGATCAGCGCGACGGTCCACATGCCGGCCCGCCGACCTTCGAGGATGCCGGGCACCGTGTCGTCGATCTTCACGCAGGCGGCGACGTCGTCGATCCCCAGGGCAATCACGTTGGCCAGTGCCTGGGCCGGCCATGGGCGGCCGTTGGGTACTTCGTCGGTGGCCACCACGTGATCGGCCACGTAGCCATTGGTGGCGGCCAGCTCCACAACCTTGTCCATCACCTGTTTGGGGTAGCCGGAGCACGAGCCGATCTTGATCCCTTGCTGGCGCAATTGGGCGATGGTGTCCAGGGCGCCCGGAATCAGTGCCGAGTGTTCGGCGATTTTCTCGATTTGCAGGGGCATGAAGCGTTGGTAGATGGCGGTCACGTCAGCGTCGGTCGGTGTGCGGCCGAAAACCTGGCGATAGCGCTCGGCCACCTGCGGTTGATCGCACAGGGTGCGAATGTGGTCCCACTTGCCCATGCCCATCGGCCCACGGGCTTCTTCGATGGAGACCTGGACGTCGAATTCGGCGAAGGCCTCGACGAAGATCTGGGTCGGGGCGAATGAGCCGAAATCGACCACGGTGCCGGCCCAGTCGAGGATGGCGGCTTGCAGTCGGGTTGGGTTTGTATAGTTCATGGTGATCGAATTCCTGTGAAAACGGGTTGGTTTTGAACCGCTTTTGGGGGCGTGAGCTGAGTCAGATATCCAGGACTTCCATTTCCCGCAGCACTTGCGCGACCGCGGCAACGGCGGCTCGCATCTCGGTACCGTTGACGTGACCGATGCAGCCGACGCGGAAAGTTTCGACCTGGGTCAATTTGCCCGGGTAGAGGATGTAACCCTTGGCCTTGACCCGTTCGTAGAATTCCTTGAACTGGTAGCGCGGATCCTTCGGTGCGTGGAAGGTGACGATGATCGGCGCCTGGATGCTGGCTGGCAGGAAGCTGCGCAGGCCCAGCTTGCTCATTTCTTCGAGCAGCACCTGGCAGTTGCTCGCGTAACGCCGATGCCGCGCCGGCAGGCCGCCTTCTTCGTTGTACTGCAACAGTGCTTCGTGCAGGGCCGCGACCACATGGGTCGGCGGGGTGAAGCGCCACTGGCCGGTCCTGGCCATGTAGGTGTGCTGGTCGAACAGGTCCATCGCCAGGGAGTGGGAGTTACCGGCGGCATTGGCCAATGCGCTCTTGTTGGCGAAGACGAAGCCCATGCCCGGCACGCCTTCCAGGCATTTGCCGCTGGCCGCGATCAGGGCATCGAAGGGGATCTGGCGAGCGTCGATGGGCAGTGCACCAAACGAGCTCATGGCGTCGATGATCAGGCGTTTGCCATGCCCGGCGATGACCTGGGCGATGTCCGACAGCGGGTTGAGAATCCCGGTACTGGTCTCACAGTGAATCAACGCCACGTGGGTGATGCTGCTGTCGGCGCGCAGCAGGCGGTCGACGTCGGCTGCGGTGGTCGGTTCGTCTTCGGCGGTTTCGAAGGTGCTGAACGAACGGCCCAGCACTTCGCAGATTTTCGCCAGGCGTTTGCCATAGGCACCGTTGATCAGCACCAGGACCTTGCCGTCCCGTGGCACCAGGGTGCCGATGGCCGCTTCGACGGCGAAGGTGCCGCTGCCTTGCAAGGGGACGCAGTGGTGGCTGTCGGTGCCGTTGACGATGGTCAGCAGTTGTTCGCACAGGCTGGCGGTCAATTGGTTGAAGCGGTCATCCCATGAACCCCAGTCGACCATCATCGCCTGACGGGTGCGGGCCGATGTGGTCAGTGGGCCGGGGGTGAGCAGGATGGGTTCGGCAGTACTCATTCACGTGTCCTCGCATTCAATGGGATGAAGCTACGGGACATAAATTGCAATTTGGTGTGCTATCAATCAAATTGTTTGTTGTTATGCCAACCATCAGTAAGGGTTATTCATGAACCTGTTCCAGCTTCGTGCATTTGATGCCGTGGCCCGTGAAGGCAGCTTCACCCGGGCCGCTGCCCGCTTGTTTATCAGCCAGCCGGCGGTCACCGGGCACATCAAGGCACTGGAGGAGCACTACCAGATCACACTGTTGCGGCGTACCGCGCGGCGGGTCGAGCTGACGGAGGAGGGCACCAAGCTGGCGGCGATCACCCGGGCCATGTTTGGCCTGGCCGAGGAAGCGCAGGTGATGCTCGAAGCCAATCGGCAGTTGCTGACCGGTCGCCTGGAAGTGGCAGCGGACGGCCCGCACATGGTGATGCCGATGCTGGCCAGCCTGCGGGCGCGGTATCCGGGAATCACGGTCAACCTGCGCCTGGGCAATGCCCAGGAAACCCTGGCGGCGTTGTTGTCCGAGCATGCCGATGTGGCGGTGCTGACAGAGGTCGAGCCGCGTAAAGGGTTGCACCTGAAAGCCTTGAGCGAATCGCGGATCTGTGCACTGGTGCCGGATAACCACCCTTGGGCCGCACTGGAGCGGGGGGTTGCGCTCAAGCAACTGGATCAGGTGATCATGGTGTTGCGTGAGCCGAGCTCGATTACTCGTCGCACCTTCGATGACGCCTGCGTTCAGGCGAAGGTCAATCCACGGGTGTTGCTGGAGCTGGACAGTCGCGAGGCGGTCACCGAAGCCGTCGCTGCCCAGTTGGGGGTGGGGGTGGTGTCGTCGGTGGAAGTCAGTCACGACCCACGGGTGCGGGCGGTGCCGATCCTGGGCGACGGGCTGGTGAACCGGCACATGATCGGCTGCATGGAACGGCGCCGGGATCTGCGCTTGATCCAGGCATTCTTTGGCCTGGCGCCAGGGGGATAGCGCACGGTGCGGCCTTCGCGGGCAGGCGGGACCTGTCTACACCAGGCTTTCGCGCACCATCTGCAGGAACGTCGCCACCACCCGTCGCGTACTCTGCTCGCGCAAGCACACCAGGGTCTCGGTCAAGCGCCGTTCGCAGTCGATGATCGGCAGTGCGCAGACACGTGAATCGGCCCCGAATTCGGCGGCCGAGACCACACCCACGCCAATGCCCACCACCACCGCCTCACGCGCCGCCTCCCGGCCTTCGACCTGAATCGCCGGGCGGATGCGAAAGCCGGCCCGGGCCATTTCTTCTTCCAGGGTCTGGCGTGTGACCGAACCGGTTTCCCGCAGCACCAACGGCGTGTCGTCCAGGTCCGCCAGACAGATCGACGCGCGACCGGCCCAGGGATGGTTGCGCGAAACGAAGGCCACCATCGGGTCATTGCGCAACGGTAGCGAGAGCAGGCGCTCATCGCTGACATCGCGACCGAGCAAGGCCAGGTCGGCCTGGTAGTTGAACAGCCGGGACAGTGATTCGTCGGTGTTGCCCGTTTCGATCTTCACGCTGATGCCGGGGTAGCGTTCGCAGAACCGGGCGATCTGCGGCAGCACGTGCACCGGTGCATCCACCGCCAGAATCAGGCTGCCGGTCTGCAGGGCCTGGGAGTCCTGCAGCAGTTCCTGGGCCTCGGCTTCGATCACGAACAGGCGCTGGGTAATGCTCAGCAAGCGTTCGCCCAGGTCGGTCAGGCGCACGGAGCGTTTATTGCGGTGAAACAGCAATACGCCAAAGCGTTCTTCGAGTTTGCGTACCTGGTCGGAGATCGCCGGCTGGGTCAGGAACAGACGTTCGGCGGCCTTGGTGAAGCTGCCGTGCTGCGCCACGGCGTGGAAGGCTTTGAGCTGGGCATGAGAGACCGACATCGGATTGCCTCTTACAAGCTGGGCTTATATTTGAAATACGATAAATCGATTTCACTTATTAATCAGTAATTGTTTTTATCGCCCTCAGCCTCGCTGACCGGTCGGTCGACCAGCAGCGATGGCCATGATCCTGGCGCGCAAGGAATCTCGAGACAGGGATGGAACAGGACTCATCTGACCGGTAACGCCCGTGGTGAAAAGGGGCGTTATCGCAGTGCTCAACAATAAAAACACAGGCGTTTTTTTTAAATCTGCCGGCACACTCACACCCGAGGTCAGATCCACCATGAATAAGCACATCGGCACCATCCAGCGTTGGCGCGTGCAAATCTTCGCCATCACCTGGCTCGCTTACGCGGCCTTCTATTTCACTCGCAAAGCCTTCTCCGTTGCAAAGCTTGGGATCGGTGAAGATCCGACCTTTCATCTCGACAAGATGGCCATGGCCAACCTCGACGCGATCTACCTGGCGGCCTACGCCGTCGGCCAGTTCACCTGGGGCATTCTTGCCGACCGCTACGGGCCGCGAGTGGTGGTGTTCGGCGGTCTGTTGATCTCTGCCGTGGCAGCGTTGGTGATGGGCAGCTTCGCCACGTTGCCGATCTTTGCCACCTGCATGTTGATTCAGGGCCTGGCGCAATCCACGGGCTGGTCGGGATTGTGCAAGAACCTGGGGAGCTTTTATCCCGCCGAACAACGTGGCCGGGTGCTGGGCTTGTGGAGTTCGTGCTATGCCTTCGGCGGCCTGGTGGCATCGCCCTTTGCCGGCTGGTGGGCCTACACCCTGATTGGCAGCTGGCACGCGGCATTCATTTCCAGTGCCGCGGTGGTGGCGGTGGTGGCCGTGCTGTTCTTCTTCCTGCAGCGCAACAAACCGGAAGACGTCGGTCTGCCGGCAGTGGAACCGGAACCCGAGCTGACGGCTGAACAGGCGTATGCCCAAAGCAAGATCAGCATGTGGGCGCCTTTGCGGGAGATTTTGCGCAACCGTACCGTGCTGACCCTGGGGCTGGCGTACTTCATGCTCAAGCCGGCGCGTTACGCGATTCTGTTGTGGGGGCCGGTGATTGTCTTCGAGCAAATGCCGTCGGTGGGCAAGGTGGGCGCGGCGATCATACCGACTGCGTTCGAACTGGCCGGTCTCCTGGGGCCGATCATGATTGGCCTGGCGTCGGACAAACTTTTCGGTGCACGACGCATGCCGGCCTGCGTCTTGAGCCTGTTGGCGTTGACCCTGTCGCTGGCGCTGTTCATGGGTGCCCTGCATACCGGCAGCGTGATGCTGGTGGTGGCGCTGCTGTTCGTCATGGGCCTGACGCTGTACGGGCCGGATTCGATGATCAGCGGCGCGGCAGCCATCGATTTCGGCACTGCCAAGGCGGGTGCCACCGCGGCTGGCTTCGTCAACGGTTGCGGCTCGGTCGGGGCGATTCTCGGCGGTTTGCTACCAGGCTATTTCGACACCGTGACGGTGTTTATCGTCTTCGCCGGTTGCGCCATGTTTTCGGCGCTGGTGCTGATACCGCACTGGAACAGCCGTCCGGCGACCCTGAAAGAAGATCCTGCGTTCGTACCCAACTCGCCGATGGCGATCAAGCCACTGCGCACCTGATCCGTCCTTTCCCTCCCGTCCTGCCAGCGATCACGGCATGATCGTCGGCAGGGCCATGCCTTCTGAATGGAGATTTGCCCATGAGACCCTTCTGGCTTGCCCAGGCGCTGGAAGCCGATACGTCGGCCCTGTGCGCCCCCCTGGCCGGCGACACCGATGCCGATGTGTGCATTGTCGGTGGCGGATACACCGGGTTGTGGACAGCGATCATGCTCAAGGAGCAAAACCCCGGGCTGGATGTGCTGCTGATCGAGGCCGATATCTGCGGAGCGGGGGCCAGTGGGCGTAACGGGGGCTGTGCGTTGTCCTGGTCGGCCAAGTACTTCACCCTTGAACGCTTGTTTGGCGTCGAGGAGGCGGTACGCCTGGTCAAGGAGTCAGAGCAGAGCATCCACGCCATCGGTGCCTTTTGCGAACGCTATGGAGTGGAGGCCGATTACCGCCTCGACGGTACGCTTTATACCGCCACCAATCGCGCGCAGTGCGGTACCACCGATGGGGTGATCGCGGCACTGGAACGCCACGGCATCAACTCATTCACCCAGCGTCCGGTCGCCGATGTGCAGCGCATGGCCGGTTCCGGCAAGCACCTTGAGGGTTGGTTCTCACCGGCCGCCGCCAGCGTCCAGCCGGGCAAGCTGGTGCGCGGCTTGCGCCGGGTGGCGTTGCAACTGGGGGTGCGCATTCATGAAAAGACCGCGATGACCGGTATGGACGAAGGCCCCGTGGTGCGGATAAACACCCCGACCGGCAGTATCCGTGCGCCGCGTGTGGTGCTGGCGATGAACGCCTGGATGGCACGCGCCTTTCCACAGTTCGAGCGCAGCGTAGCGATTGTTTCCAGCGACATGCTGATCACCGAGCCACGCCCAGAACTGCTCAAGTCCATCGGCTTGACGAGCGGAGTGACGGTGCTCGATTCGCGGATTTTCGTGCATTACTACCACAACACGCCGGACGGACGGATCATGCTCGGCAAGGGCGGTAATACATTCGCCTATGGCGGGAGGATGTTGCCGGTGTTTGACCAGCCATCGCCCTATGAAGGGTTGCTGCGCCAAAGTCTGGCGGAGTTTTTTCCAGCGTTTGCCGAGGTGCCGGTGGCGGCGACCTGGAACGGGCCGTCGGATCGCTCGGTGACCGGGCTACCGTTCTTCGGTCAGATGAGTGCCAGCGGCAATGTGTTTTATGGCTTTGGTTACTCCGGCAGTGGCGTCGGGCCCTGCCACATGGGTGGGCAGATTCTGTCATCGCTGGTGCTGGGGCTGGATAACCGCTGGACCCGTTCACCGCTGGTCAACGGGCCGCTGGGCTACTTTCCGCCGGAGCCGATTCGTTACCTGGGCTCGTTGATGGTGCGCAATGCCATCCGGCGCAAAGAGCGCGCGGAGGACCATGGCCGGCGGCCACGCCACCTGGACGTGCGGCTGGCCAGATTTGCCGCCGCAGCCGGCAAGGCGGACAAGGGTTAGTGGCCGGGGCGGTTCACTAGCCAGTCGAACAGCAGTTGGTTGTCGGCCCCTCGCTGGTGTGCCCTGGCCGTTTTGGCGCTGTCGATGAAATCCAGGCGCTGCTCACGTGTCCAGTGTTGTTGGAAGTAGTCGGCCAGAGCTTCGCATTGCCCTGGATACAGCAGGCAGAGTTGCTCCGGTGTGCGGGCAAACTCGCGGGCCAGTTGTTTTTTTTGCTCGAGCGTCAGTGACAGCTTGCCTGACGCCTGACTCCGCCCTTCCATGATCACGGCATCACGGTCGAGACCGTCCAGCTCCTTGAGACCGGGGCGGCGCATGCGCACGATGTACCAGGCGGTGTCGGCCAGTCGTTGCACCGTGGAGGGTGGTTGTTCGAACAGATAGATCTCGCCGTTCCAGCCGGTGGCGTGTTCCGCCAGCCTATCGGCGTCGTCGACATGTTCGCAGGCCGCCGGGGCGCTCGTAGAGGGCGTGGGGCTGATCATGGGGCCAGACAACGTGATGGCGGTCGGCGCCAGATGCAGGACATTGCCATTGGCGCTCAGGCTGATGGGCTGATCCTCAATCCCTCGTGCGCACTCGCCTGGCACAGCGCCGGTGAAGTCGCCCAGCAGCACAGGCCGGTCGGGGTCGGCATCGAGAAAGGCAATTTGCACCTCGCTGCCGCCCAGCGGTAGCCGGGGCTGACCGCTGCCGGTGTGCACCAGGGGCAACCAAATGCCACCCGTGTCTTGCCCGCCGGATTGCTGTGGCCACAGGCAGACCTCGATCCGCCCTTGAGCATCGAGTGTGACGGGTTTGCCGGTCGGCCCCACGACGCAACCGACCTGATAGCCGCTGATGCATGGCTTGGGATGGGTCAGGGCTGGCCTGAATTCGGTGGACCAGGGAATGGCGGTGAACTGATTGCCATAGCCTGTTGGCAGGTCCGTCCATGGACTGTTCACACCGGGTTGTTGTCCCTGGTGTCGCACGTCACAGAGTAGCCATTGATCGTTGAGTGCTGTCACCGGATGGCCGCAGACCAGCAGCGTCCGACCGCTGTGCAGTTCAGGCTGGGTGCTGTGGCCCTGCACCCGACGCTGCCGGCAACGCGTGCGCTCAAGTGCCCGGCGTCCCTGTTGGTTGCGGCGTGCGAGCAACGGGTCGATTCGGCCCGGTGCAGGCAGCGACTCGAGGGATGCCTGATTGGCGGCGTCGGCAGGCGCAAGGGGCACGCCGAGGCTGTCGGCGCGCGGCTGGAAACCGGCTTGCGGTTCGCCGAAGGGTCGGTCATGACACTCGGACAGCCGGGTGATCTGCGACGGGTCGGTACTGTGTGCGGCGAGGTGAAAGGTGGTCTCGATCGATGGCAGGGCAAAGCTTGCGCTGTCCTCGGCAAACACCAGGACGTGTCGGTCAGGGTGGTGTTCAAAGTGAAAATGCAGGCCTTCCTCTTCGCACAACCGGTGCAGCAGGTGCAGATCGGTTTCATCGTACTGGATGCAGAACTCGCGCTGCGGATACTCACCGTTTGGCAGTTCGAACCGATAACTGTCGCCTGGCAATCGATGTTCGTTGAGCAATTGGCGCAGCAGCCCTGGCACACTCAGTTGCCGGAATACCCGGCGTCGGGGTTGCTGTTCCAGCGTCAGCAGCCGGGGTACCAGCTTCAGGCTGTAGCCGATCTGCTGCGCGCCCTCGTAGTGCAGTCCGGCGCTGTGGACGATGCCGTGCAGGCCGGTGTCGCGGCTCATCCCGAGCCAGGCCGGTTGATGCAGCAAGTGTTCGAGCGCCATGGCCGGCACGGGGCCGACCATTTCAACCTCGAACCGATAGACCTGGTTGAGGGCTTCGTGACCGCTGAACTGGCGGACCGGGAAACTCAAGCCGAGCTCGGTGAGCGTCAGGGTGAAGGGGCTTTCCTTGTCGTTGTGCATCAAAGACTCTTCTGCCATGAAGTGCGGGGGTATAGAGGTTACGAAACACTGGCCATCAATAGTCGGCCAAGGCGGTTTTTCAGAAATGCCCTACACGGGCTGGTGATGATGTCGATCACTGACAACACTTTTTGGTCGATTGCCAACTTTTTGCCGTATAAACTTGCGCAAAGCGTCGGCCAATAGTTGTCTCGGCGCCACAGATCAAGAGAGTGAGTAATGGGCGCACAGTGGAAGGTTAAACACAAAGAAGCGGCAGCCAACGCCAAGGGCAAGATCTTCGGTAAGTTGGTGAAAGAAATCACCATTGCTGCGCGTAACGGCGCCGATATCGCGACCAACGCGCACCTGCGCCTGGTAGTCGAGCAGGCGAAAAAGGCCTCGATGCCCCGTGAGACCCTGGAACGCGCCATCAAGAAAGGCTCCGGCCAACTGGGCGAAACCGTTCAGTACCATCGTGTGACCTACGAAGGTTTTGCACCGCACCAGGTGCCGCTGATCGTCGAGTGTGTGACCGACAACATCAACCGCACCGTGGCTGAAATCCGCGTGGCGTTCCGCAAGGGCCAACTGGGGGCTTCCGGTTCCGTGGCCTGGGACTTCGACCACGTCGGCATGATCGAGGCGTCCCCGGACACCCCTGACGCCGACCCGGAAATGGCCGCCATCGAAGCCGGTGCGCAGGATTTCGAGCCGGCCGAGGACGGTGCGACCTTGTTCATCACCGAAGCCACCGACCTGGATGCCGTGCAGAAGGCGTTGCCTGAGCAAGGCTTCACCGTGTTGTCGGCGAAACTGGGTTACAAGCCAAAGAACCCGGTCAGCGGCTTGACCGACGCGCAAATGGAAGAAGTCGAAGCCTTCCTCGAAGGGCTGGATAACCACGACGACGTGCAGGACATGTTTGTCGGCCTGGCGGGCTGAATCCGACCTGACCCGTGGCGAGGGAGCACGCTCCCTTGCCACGTGGCGTGTGCGCCGCTAGCGACTTGAGTCGCAGGCGGCCAACGCTTCCACGATCTCGCTGAAACCCGGTCGGGCCAGGACATCTGGCTGACAGCAGCGTGTGTGCAATTGCTCCAGTCCCACCCGACCTTCCTGACTCAACCCCGAGTCGATCCGCTCCAGCAACTCACCCAGCAGAATCCCGAAGGCCCGCACTTCGATGCGTTGCAGCGCCCGGGTCTCCAGGGTATCGGCGGTAGCGTGGAAAGACGCTGCGCCAAAGTCCCCGAGCAGGCACTCACCGCGCTCATTGCACAGCGTGTTGTGGCCGTAGAGGTCGCCATGGGTGATGCCTTGCCGATGCAGGTGCGCAGCAGCCGAGGCGATGCCAGCGGCAATGTTCAACGCCACGGCAGCACTCAGGCGCAGGCCGTCGGTGTAAACGTCACGGCTGCAAGAGGCCAGGCTGGGCAGGTCGGCCAGGTTGCGGTAGCTCGGGTCGACCAAGTGCATCACCAGCCCGGCCTGGGCTTGGGGATGGTCGACGAGGCGCCCATGGACGCGGATCAGGTTCGGATGAATGCCGGCGGTGATGCAGGCGTTCATTTCATGCAGCGGTGAGCCGTCGCTGGTCATGTGCCCTTTGTAGAGTTTGACCGCGACCGGTTGCGCCGGTTGTGCTGGGGGCTGCCATTGCGCCCGATGGATGACTCCGCTGGCGCCTTCACCCAGCGGCTGCTGCAAGTGCACGTGGGACCAGGGAATGTTCGCGGTGGCCTCAAGGGCGCTGGCGCAGGCCTCGGTTTCCAGCGGGTTGCCGGCGTAGGCCAGCCAGGCCAGTGCCGGCAAGGTCAGCAGCCACTGTGGCAATTCGGTGAGCTGGTTGGCGGCGATGCGGATCAGTTCCAGCTGATGGCACTGGCTCAAGCTGGCAGGCAGGTGGTGCAGACGATTGCCCGCGAGCATCAGTTTTTGCAGGAGGGGGCGTTCGCCCAGTTCACTCGGCAATTCGCTGATGCGGTTGTCAGTCAGGATCAACCAACGCAGCAGCGGTGGCAGGGCGGCGGCAGGGATCCGTGCCAACTGATTGGACTTGAACCCGATCATGCTCAGTTGCGCGCACTGGCCCAGGCACTCCGGCAATTCAGTGAAGCGGTTGTTCGAGCAGAACAGCACGCGCAAACGGGTCAGGCGGTGCAGGTCATCGGGCAACCGCTCCAGGGCATTGCCGCTGAGGTTGAGTACTTCCAGCGAGTCCGCCAGGTCGAAGATTTCCTCGGGAAACTCCGTCAGGCCACACGACAGGTCCAGACGTTTGAGGCCGGCGAGCGCTCCGGCTCGCAGTTGTGCAAGGGTATGCATGGACAGATCCAGCCAGTGAAAAGAGAACGGGGGGCGCCCGCAAAAGTGCGGCCATGATAATGGTAAATACCGGTTCAGCGATGTAATGCCAGCGTGGGACGTTGAACACTTATCCCGTGGCGAGCGAGCTTCCTCGCGCTGGTCTGCGCAGCAGACCCAAAACGGCTCACCGAGTTTTGTCTGAAAGACCGCAACAAGCTTGTTGGGGCCGTTTCACGGCCCAGCGGGAGCAAGCGCCCTCGCCACGGAAATCGCGTTCACCCAGCAGGATCAAGCGCTTGTCCTGGTCGTACAGCACATCGATCAGGTTGATGAAACGCTGTTGAACGGCAATGTGGCGCAACGGCATTCTGGATGTCGGGTTCTAGAACTGCAGTGTCTGTTTGATCACCTGGGTAGCAGGGCTCCGGGCTTCGCTGACCATTGCATAGTTGTACCCGGCCCCTGACCAATACTGCGCCTGCAATTCACCGTCGCTGCGACTGCCTCGGGGCAGCAGATTGTTCCGGGGGCCGGGTGGCCGAATGTAGAAACTGATCTTGCTGCCCTGCGGGTTCTCGTACATCACCATGGCCGCCGGGCCTTGATCGGTGCTCAGCAAACGCCCGCTGACCGGTTTGAACCCTGAGGGGGAGAGGTCTGGCAAGCGATTGGCCCGGGTGAAGTAATGGTCAAGCCAGCCCTGTACGTCGCCGTCGTCCGCGACCTTGTAATCGGCCGGCAGAATGCCTTGCTGGGCGAACATCCGATACGCCTGCATCGCGTCGGTCATCGGCGGTATGCTCCCGGCCAGGCTCATTTCGCGTGCTTGCCAGCCACTCAGGCCACCGACACTGACCGCGATCAGCAGTACCGCGACGCTGGCCAGATGACGCCGGGACTGGCGCTTCAGGCGGTGGCGAATCATCCCGGGGTCCAGGTCCGGGTTGGCCGGTTGCTGCATTGCTCCGCCCAACGCGGCGCGCAGGTGCTGGGCGTCCTGCTGCCAGGTGCGGACCTGGGCGGCCATTTGCGGATTGGTCGCCAGCCAGGTTTCCACCAGGCGCCGGTCGGCTTCGTTGAGTTGGTGGTCGACGTAGGCGTGCAGGTCATTGACATCAGGAGGCATGCTGATCATTTGAGTATCCGCAGAGTAGGGCTGCTGATTTCGCCATCGCTGAGCTGGCGCAGGGCCTGGCGCGCACGGGACAGGCGAGACATCACCGTGCCGGTGGGGACGTCGAGGATCTCGGCGACCTCTTTGTAACTCAAGCCTTCCACCGAGACCCAGAGCAGCAGCGCGCGTTGTTCGGTGGGCAGTCGGTCGAAGGCTTCCAGTGTCGATTGCGCGATGACAGTGCGCTCCAGAGAGGGCTGTGGGTCATCGCGTCCGGTGAAAAATTCCAGCATCCGGGCATAGCGCCTCGAGCGTCGGTGGGCATCGAGAAATTGCCGATACAGGATCGCGAACAGCCACGCGCGCACGTCGCCTTCCGGGCGTTTACTCCCCCAACTCGACAGCGCGCGCTCCAGCGACGATTGCACCAGATCGTCCGCATTGCCGGGATGGCGAGTCAGGGACACGGCAAAGCGTCGCAGCCTGGGGATGAGTTCACGTAACTGTTCGTCGAGCGGGTTCATGGTGGGCTGGCCAGTCACTGTGTTGGGGACCCGAGAGACGCTTGGCAAGGGAGGTTATTCCAGCCGCGGAAAAATAAACACCATATCAATGGAATAAACCGGCACCGCTTTCGTCTGATTGATCCTTCCCACAGGCCTGCTACGGCCCTGGAGTCTTTTATGGTTGATCATGCACCGCCACCCGACAAAATACCCCTGAGCCCTGCGAGCCTGATCCTGCGCCTGGCGGGAATCGGCGTGGTGATTGGGGCCCTGGCTGGGGCCTTTGCCTACGTCAATGGCACGCTGGACCCACAGAGGCTGACTCCCAAGGCGCTGGTCAATGTGCTGGAGACCAACAACGGTGTTCATCCGGGCTTTCGACGCAATCACGCCAAAGGGGTGTGCGTGATCGGTTACTTCGACAACACCGGAGAGGCGCGTCAGTACTCCACGGCCCAAGTCTTTAGCGCGGCACGGACACCGGTGGTTGGGCGCTTTGCGTTACCCAGCGGTAACCCCTACGCCCCAGACAGCAGTGTGCCGATCCGCAGCCTGGCGTTGCGCTTTACCCAGGCCAACGGCCAGCAATGGCGTACGGGCATGAACAGCATGCCGGTGTTCCCGGTGGGGACGGCTGAAGCCTTCCTTCAGTTGCAACAGGTGCAGACGCCCGATCCCGCGACTGGCAAACCCGACCCAGCCGCCGCACCGGCATTTTTCGCCGCTCACCCGGAAACCGCGCCCTTCCTGAAATGGGTGAAGTCGACCAGGCCTTCGGCCAGTTACGCGACCGAGACCTACAACGGCATCAACGCGTTCTACCTGGTCAACGCGGCAGGTCAGCGCCAGGCGGTACGCTGGGGCGTGGTGCCCGTTGCCCGGGACGCTGCGGGCGCCAGTGCGCCGCAAGGCGCGGACTTCCTGGAAAAGGATTTGCTCCAGCGCTTGAGCGCCGGCCCCTTGCGTTGGCAGCTGAACATCACGCTGGCGGCGCCCTCGGACCCGACCAACGACGCGAGCAAGGCGTGGCCTGCCGACCGGACCGTCCTGAATGCCGGGACCCTGGTCCTGGAGCGTGCCCAGGCACAGAACAGTGGCGAATGCCGTGACATCAACTACGACCCGCTGATCTTGCCGACGGGCATCGAAGGCTCGGATGACCCGCTGTTGGCGGCGCGTTCAGCGGTCTACGCCAATTCCTACCTGCGCCGGACCGGCGAAGTCAGCCAATTGCCCACCGCCCGACCGGAGACTGCACAATGAGCGCGCACCCGAACCACTTTGCGCCGCTGGCGCGGCTGCTGCACTGGCTGATGGCATTGATGATCATCGCCATGTTGTTTATCGGCGCCGGTATGGTCGCCTCGGTGTCCGAGCGCCATGCCTGGCTGATCCACCTGCACAAACCCTTGGGCATCGCGATCCTGCTGTTGGTGATCGTGAGGCTGGTGGTGCGCTTTTCGACTCGCCAGCCACCGTTACCCGCCGACTTGCCGACCTGGCAGGTGCTGGCGGCCAGGGCCTCCCATGTGTTGCTGTATGCCTTGATGCTGACCTTGCCGCTGCTGGGCTGGGCGATGATTTCGGCGGCAGGTGACCCGGTGATGCTCGCCAGTGCCTGGCAGTTGCCGTCGATTGTGCCGGCCAATGCCGCGCTATTTGCCTTCCTGCGCAAGGCGCATGGCTATCTGGCGTACCTGCTGTTTCTGACCGTGCTGGTGCATCTGGCCGCGGCGCTGTTCCATGGCTGGGTGCGTCGCGACGGCGTGTTGCAGAGCATGTTGGCTGGCAAGGATCACTGATCGGGCAGGGCGGTGCAGCGTTGCGTTGCACCGCTGTTGAGCGTCAACAGCCAATAGGCCAGCGCCACGGCATTGATCCCCGCCCCCAGCAGGCACACACCCAGCCAGCCGGCCCAGGCGTAGACGGCGGTCGAGGCCACGGAGCCCAGCGCGCTGCCGATCGAGTAAAACAACATGTAACCTGCGGTCAATCGGCTTTGGGCTTCGGGCCGTACGCTGTAGATCATGCTTTGGCTGGTGACATGCACCGCCTGCAAGCCAAGGTCGAAGGTGATCACTCCCAGTAACAAGGCCCAGAGTGACGACTGGGTCAGGCCGATGGGCAGCCATGAGGCGAGCATCAGCAGCAGTGACAGACCGCTGGTCCAGTGCCCCAGGCCGCGGTCGGCCAGATGCCCGGCGCGGGCGGCGGCCAGGGCTCCAGCGGCACCGGCCAGTCCGAACAATCCGATCTCACTGTGCGACAGTGACAGTGGTGCCGTGCTTAGCGGCAATACCATGGGTGTCCACAGCACCATGGCGCTGGCGAATGTCAGCAGGGCAAGCATGGCGCGCTGGCGCAGCACGGCCTCTTCCTTGAACAGTACAAACACTGAAACGATCAGTTGCCGGTAACCGCTGGCCGCTTGGGCCTGTTCGCGTTCAGGTAGCACCCGATACAGCAGCAGTGCCATCAGGGCGGTCAGCGCAGCCGACAACACATAGATCGAGCGCCAACCGGCCAGATCGGCCATCGCGCCGGAAACCGTCCGGGCCAGCAGAATCCCGACCACAATGCCACTGGTGACCACCCCCACCACCTGGCCTCGCGCCTGGGGCACCGCCAGTGTGGCGGCGTAGGCTACCAGCACTTGCGTGACCACGGCGAGCATTCCGGTCAGGGTCATGCCGATCAAGAGCCAGGTGCTGCTGGAGGCCAGGGCGATCATCAACAGGGCAATGCAGGACAGCAGCGTTTGAACGACGATCAGGCGTCGACGGTTGAGCAGATCCCCCAGCGGCACCAACAACACCAAGCCCAGGCCGTAGCCGACTTGAGTCAGGGTCACCACGATGCCGATGGTCGTCGGGTCCATGTCGAAGGCGTGAGCCATGGCGTCGAGCAAGGGCTGGGCATAGTAGACATTGCCGACCGCCAGCCCGCAGGCGATGGCAAACAGGAGAACGACGCCGCGGTTGAGAACGACAGCAGGTGGGCAGGGTTTCATTCCGAAGCTCCAAATCTGGTTTCAATTTAAAACTAGTTGTACGGTAAAGAGACTGGTTTTATATTGCAACCACATTCTCTACTGTCATCCTGCGAGCTCGATCATGGTCAAACGCACAACTTTCGCTGACGCCGAATGCCCGGTCGCTCGTTCAATGGATGCCATTGGTGACGGGTGGTCATTGCTGATCGTGCGCGATGCCTTCGATGGCCTTCGGCGTTTTGGCGAGTTCCAGCGCAGCCTGGGCATGGCCAGGAACATTCTGTCGGCGCGCTTGCGGGCGTTGGTCGAGCACGGGATTTTCGAACTGGTCCCGGCCTCGGACGGCAGCGCCTATCAGGAGTACCTGCTGACGCAGAAGGGCCGGGGGCTATTCCCGCTGATCATTGGGTTGCGGCAGTGGGGCGAGGCGTTTTTCTTTGAGGCGGGGGAGGCGCATTCGCGGATGGTGGATCGCGAACAGGGCCAGCCTATCAGGCCTTTGGAGCTGCGCTCCCAGGACGGGCGCTTGCTGGGGCCGGAGGATTGCCGGCGGATCGCGGCGTCTGAGCGAGGTCATGGCGGCATGCCATAGATGCGTGCCGCCATGCCGGGGATCAGCGCAAGGTGCCGACCATATCGGCCACCGTCGACAAGACATCCTTGCCCAACTGCATCGAACGCTTGCCGGACCAGCCGGTGTGGGTGTTGGGGGCGTCGTTGTTGTCCTTGAACGGCATTTCCAGGGTCAGCGACAGGCAGTCGAACTGTTCGCCGACGCTGTTGCAGGCCAGGGTCATGTTGGCCTTGCCCGGCTCGTCACGGGTATAGCCATGGGCGGTCTGGAAATCGCGGGTCTTGTGTTTGAGGTGACTGCGGAAATGCTCCTCAAGCTTTTCGATCCGTGGCGTGTAGCCCGGGTTGCCTTCACATCCGGCGGTAAACACGTAGGGGATTTCTTCATCGCCGTGGATGTCGAGGAACAGGTCGACGCCGTACTTTTCCATCTGCTGCTGTACGAAGAACACTTCCGGGCTGATCTCCGGGCTGGCGCTCTGCCAGGCGCGGTTGAGGTCCTGGCCCATGGCGTTGGTGCGCAGGTGACCGTGAAAGGCACCGTCCGGGTTCATGTTCGGCACCAGGTACAGGTCGGCGCTGGCGAGCAATTTGTTCAGCTCAGGGTCGTTGTGCTGTTGCAGGCGCTCGATGACTCCTTCCATGAACCACTCGGCCATGTGTTCGCCTGGATGCTGCTGGGCGATGATCCAGACCTTGCGTTGGCCTTCGGCGCCACTGCCTTTGCGCAGCAGTTGAATGTCGCGACCTTCGACGCTTTTGCCAGTGGCCAGCAACTCGGTGCCGGCCTTGGTCAGCGCTTGCTCGATCAGCCAGTCGTGGCGACCGCGGCTATAGGGTTCAAAATAGGCGAACCAGGCATGCGTCTGGGTGGCTTCCAGGCTGAAGCGCAGGCAATCGCCTTCAAAGATCGTCGGGACGCGGAACCAGTTCACATGGTCGTAGGAGGCCACGGCCTGATAACCATCCCAGGCTTTGTTGTACGAGGATTTGCTGGCGTTGTTCAGGCGAAACCAGTGTTCTTGCCCCACATGCAGGCCGCTGGCCTTGAAATGAAACCACTGGAAGTGCTGACTGCGGGTATCGGGCCTGATGGCCAGCAAGGCCTGTAACGGATTGCTGAGGTCCAGCACCTCTATGTTGCCGCTGTCGAAATTGGCAGTGATATCAAAGGAGCGTTGAGCCACGGTCATAATCTCATCCTGGATATGATTGTTATGGCGCTTACTTTACACGCAAGGGAGGGGGAAGGCTGAGGGCAATTTGCGGGGTGTGGAGGGGGGGCGTCGTCCTTGACGCAGCCGCAGCTTAGTGACTATGCGATTGATTCTCAAGTGCTATTTTCCATTGCCTGTAAGGCGTCTTGTCACTGCCGTGTTGCAAAAAGATGCTCTTTTGATATCATCCGCGCCATCGAATTCAGCAGTACCCGACTTCATTAGCCTGAAGCCAAAGCCAGAATAACTGGCAAAAAAAAAGACCCGGCAAAAAGCCGGGTCAAAAACCGTGATTAGCCTGATGAGGAGATATTCGAAGAGTCCGACCTAAGGTCTCTTGGGATATCGACTGATCTCGCGACCAGCTGATGCAATAATAATCATTATCATTTGCAAGTCAAATGTTTTCACCTGCCTCATAGGAAATAGTTTTCCTGTCGCTTTGCCAGATGTCTGTAGCTTGACCTGAAACTCCGGGTTGGCGCTGACATTTCCCGCTCAATCCGCTCGATTGCCGTCCAGGGATCGTTCCACCATGGCCTTGGCCATGTCGATCATGTGAACCACCGTCAAGGCCAGATCGCGGCTTGCACCCTGCAGGCTGTTCGCCCATTCGTTGGCGCTCGCCGCTGCACAACGCAGCAGCCCCGAGGCGTGGACCAGGGCTTCCTCGCTGCTGACGTGACGGTTGACGTCGAACAAGCGTTCCGTGACATCCGATTCCGAAACAGTTGGTTTCAAGTAATAGTCGAGGGCGCGCTGGGTGGCAGCGCAGTCCTTGAGCGACGTGAAGCTGGTGTCGATTTCCTGCTCTTGCGGGTCTTTGTCGATGTTATCCATGGTGAGGTCTTACTCCATGAGGGGGGCGTAGGGTCAGGTCAAATACTAGTACCAATCGTATTTATGACGAAAAATTAAATACTACAATGTGTGTGTTGAGGGTCTGGTCACGGGAAGTATCGTTCCGCCCATGGATAAATGGATTGAATTGGTCAAGGCCAAGATGAGTGAGCTACGGATCACTCAGGAAAAACTCGCTGAACGCCTCGCCATGTCGCAGGGCGGCGTCGGTCATTGGTTGAACAAACGTCGGCAGCCGAGTCTCGAAGACATGAACCGGGTGCTCCGGGAACTGGGGATGGGGTTTCTTGAGGTGGCCCTGGTGATCAGGGAAACCGAGACGGCGAAGACCGATGACGAAGCGGATGAGGACGAAATGCCGCTGGCGCAAAAGTACAACCCGTACTTTCGTTACCCGGTGAGCGACTGGCGGGGGCTTTGCGAAGTGCGCGAAGCGACAGCCGCCACCTATGGTAAGGGTCGTTCCGAGTTATCGGATTACCATGCCCGCGGGCCGGCGTTCTGGCTGGTCGTGGTGGGCGATGCGATGACGGCACCCAGCGGACCGAGCATTGCCCAGGACATGCTGATCCTGGTCGACCCGGCCGTCGAGGCAGTACCTGGCAAACTGGTGATCGCCCAATGGTCGGGCAGCGCCGAGGCGACCTTCCGCAAGCTGATTGAAGAGGGCGGCCAGCGTTACCTGGTGCCGCTGAACCCGACCTATCCCAAGGCCCTGATGACCGACGACTGCCAGATCATCGGTGTGGTGGTGCAGGCCACCGCGAAGTTCTGATCAGCGAGGTCCTGCACGGCAGGACCTCGCTGTCATCGGGCAGCGACTAGTCGAACTCCACCAGCGCGCTGCCTTCGTTGACCATCTCGCCTTCCTGGCAATACAAGGCTTTGATCACGCCAGCATGGGGTGCACGGATGCTGTGCTCCATCTTCATGGCTTCGAGTACCACCAATTGTGCCCCGGCTTCGACGGTCTGTCCCGGCTCCACCAGGACGCGCACGATGCTGCCGTTCATCGGTGCGGTCAGCCCGCCGTGGTGGCTATGGCTGGCTTCGACAGCGGCAATCGGGTCGTACTGCTTGACGCTGTGCAGTTCGCCTTCCCATTGCAGGTACAGACTGTCGCCGTGGCGGATCGCGCGGTGCTGGTGGCGCAGGCCGTGATGCTCCACCTGCAACTGTTCACCGACCAGTTCGGCATGACGCCTGTCAGCCGGGGCCAGGGTGACGGCCCGGTCCTGGCCCTCACAGCTCAGGTGCAGTGTGGTTTCGGCGGGTAAACCGGCGCGAAACCCGTTGCCGATGGCCCAGGGTGAAGCCGGGTCATCGCTGCGTACGCTGTGTGCCTGGCTTTGCGCAAACGCTTGAGCGGCGGCCTGCCAGAACTCATCGCTGAGTTCGCGGGGGGCGGGCAGCAATTGCTCCTGGTAGCGCGGGATAAATCCGGTGTCCAGTTCAGCGGCGGCGAATGCCGGATGAGCGACGATTCGGCGCAGAAAGCTGATGTTGGTCTTCAGGCCGCCAATGGCGAACTCGTCGAGCATGCTCAGCAGGCGCAAGCGTGCCTGTTCGCGATCCTCGCCCCAGGCAATGAGCTTGCCGAGCATCGGGTCGTAGAACGGCGAAACGGTGTCGCCTTCCTCGACGCCGCTGTCCACACGACGGCCAGGACCGGCGGCGGACTCACGGTACAGCGCCAGATGGCCGGTGGCCGGGAGGAAGTCATTGCCCGGGTCTTCAGCGTACAACCGCACTTCAATCGCATGGCCGATCAATGGCACCTGCGCCTGGGTCATCGGCAGCGGCTCGCCCTGGGCGACGCGGATTTGCCAGGCGACCAGGTCGAGGCCGGTGATGGCCTCCGTGACTGGGTGTTCGACTTGCAGACGGGTGTTCATCTCCATGAAGAAGAACTCACCCCGCGAATCGAGCAGGAACTCCACGGTACCGGCGCCGACATAGCCAATGGCTTGCGCGGCACGGACCGCCGCCTCGCCCATGGCTTTGCGCAGTTCCGCGCTCAGGCCGGGGGCAGGGGCCTCTTCGACGACTTTCTGGTGACGGCGCTGGATCGAGCAGTCACGTTCATTGAGGTACAGGCAGTTGCCGTGTTGATCGGCGAACACCTGGATTTCCACGTGGCGCGGCTTGAGCAGGTACTTCTCCACCAGCATCCGCGAGTCGCCGAACGACGACAGGGCTTCACGCTGGGCCGAGGCCAGGGCTTCGGCCAGCTGGCTGACGTCCTCGACCACTTTCATGCCTTTGCCACCACCGCCGGCCGTTGCCTTGAGCAGGACCGGGTAGCCGATGCGCTGCGCGGCATCGCGGAAGGTTTCCAGGTCCTGGGCTTCGCCGTGGTAACCCGGTACCAGCGGTACGCCGGCGGTTTCCATCAAGGCCTTGGCGGCGGATTTGCTGCCCATGGCGTCGATGGCCGACGCAGGTGGGCCGAGGAAAATCAGGCCGGCCGCTTCAATGGCGCGGGCAAAGCCGGCGTTTTCCGAGAGGAAACCGTAGCCCGGGTGAATCGCCTGGGCGCCGCTGGCTTTGGCGGCGGCCAGCAGTTTGTCGATTTGCAGGTAGCTGTCAGCCGCCTTGCTGCCGCCCAGGTCCACGCGGATATCCGCTTCGCGGCTGTGCCGTGCGTCCCGGTCGGTGGCACTGTGCACGGCCACGGTGGTCAGGCCCAGCGCTTTGGCGGTGCGCATCACACGGCAGGCGATTTCGCCACGGTTGGCCACCAGCAGGGTGGTGAGTACAGGTGCGCTCATCAACGCGGCTCCTTGGTGGTGGATTCGACCTGCCAGCTCGGCGGCCGTTTTTGCAGAAAGGCCCGCAAGCCTTCCTGTCCCTCGGGGCTGACCCGGATCCGCGCGATGGCGTTTTCGCAATAACGGCGCAGCGCGGGGTTGAGTGCGCCGTTGCCGACTTCACGCAGCAATTCCTTGCTCGAGCGCATGGCCTGCGGGCTGTTGAGCAACAGGTTGCTGATCCAGTGTTCGAGCTGTGGCTCCAGTTCATCCGCCGGATAGCTTTCGCTGAGTAGGCCGATTTCCTGGGCGCGTACGCCGCTGAAGCGTTCTGCCGTCAGGGCATAACGACGGGCTGCACGCTCGCCGATGGCTTGTACGACGAAGGGGCTGATTACCGCGGGTGCCAGGCCGATGCGCACTTCCGACAGGCAGAACTGCGCGTCATCGGCACCGATGGCCATGTCGCAGCAACTGATCAGGCCCAGTGCGCCACCGTAGGCCGCACCTTGCACCACCGCCAGGGTCGGGATCTTCAGCTTGGCCAGGTTGTACATCAACTCGGCGAGCTCGCGGGCGTCATCCAGGTTGGTGTGGTAGTCGAGCTCGGCCGACTGCTGCATCCAAGACAGGTCCGCACCGGCGCTGAAATGCTTGCCACGTCCGCGCACCAGCAGAAAACGCAGGTTCGGGTCGCCCTGAACCTTGTCCAGGGCCAGGATCAGCTCGCGAATCATTTCGGCATTGAAGGCGTTGTTCTTCGCTTCACGACTGAGCCACAGCGTGGCGAAACCACGGGGGTCGGTCAGCAGTTCCAGGGTATTGAAGTCGCTCATGGTTTTCTCCAGATCACATCCGGAACACGCCGAAGCGGCTCGGTTCGATAGGGGCGTTCAGCGAGGCGGACAACGCCAGCGCCAGCACGTCGCGGGTTTGCGCCGGGTCGATGACGCCGTCATCCCACAAGCGAGCACTGGAGTAGTAGGGGTGGCCCTGTTCTTCATACTGGTCGAGGATCGGTTGCTTGATCTCGGCTTCCTGCGCGGCACTGAAAGGGTGTCCGCCGCGCTCGGCCTGTTCACGCTTGACCTGCACCAGCACGCCGGCGGCCTGTTCGGCGCCCATCACGCCAATACGTGCGTTCGGCCACATCCACAGGAAGCGCGGGTCGTAGGCCCGGCCGCACATCCCGTAGTTACCGGCACCGAAGCTGCCACCGATGATCACGGTGAATTTTGGCACCTTGGCGCACGCCACGGCGGTCACCAGTTTGGCGCCGTGCTTGGCGATGCCGCCGGCCTCGTATTTCTGGCCGACCATGAATCCGGTGATGTTTTGCAGGAACAGCAGGGGAATCCCGCGCTGGCAGGCCAGTTCGATGAAGTGCGCGCCTTTTTGCGCGGCCTCGGCGAAGAGGATGCCGTTGTTGGCGAGTATCGCGATGGGATAGCCGTGCAGATGGGCGAAGCCACAGACCAGTGTGGTGCCAAACAGCGCCTTGAACTCGTCGAACACCGAACCGTCCACCAGGCGTGCGATCACTTCGCGCACATCGAAGGGTTGCTTGGCATCGGCCGGGACCACGCCGTACAGCTCGTCGCTGGCGAACAGCGGGGCAATCGGCGTGCGCTGCTGCAGCTCACCGAGTTTGCGCCAGTTGAGGTTGGCTACGCTGCGTCGGGCCAGTGCCAGGGCGTGTTCATCGCTGTCGGCGTAGTGGTCGGCCACTCCGGAAATCTTGCAGTGCACATCGGCACCGCCCAGGTCTTCGGCACTGACCACTTCGCCGGTGGCGGCCTTCACCAGCGGTGGGCCGGCGAGGAAAATAGTCGCCTGCTCGCGCACCATGATCGCTTCGTCGGCCATGGCCGGCACATAGGCGCCGCCCGCGGTGCACGAGCCCATGACCACCGCGATCTGCGGGATGCCCATGGCGCTCATGTTGGCCTGGTTGAAGAAGATCCGCCCGAAGTGTTCGCGGTCCGGAAAGACTTCATCCTGACGGGGCAGGTTGGCGCCGCCGGAGTCCACCAGATAGATGCACGGCAAGCGATTCTGCTGGGCAATGGTCTGGGCGCGCAGGTGTTTTTTCACCGTCAGCGGGTAGTACGAGCCGCCTTTGACCGTGGCATCGTTGGCGACGATCATGCACTCGACGCCCTCGACCCGGCCGATGCCGGCGATCACTCCGGCGGCTGGAACCTCTTCGCCATAGACTTCATAAGCGGCCAGTTGGCTGATTTCCAGGAAGGGCGAACCCGGGTCGAGCAAACGGTTGATCCGCTCGCGGGGCAGCAGTTTGCCCCGCGAGGTGTGCCGTTCCTGGGCCTTGGCGCCACCGCCTTGCTGGACCTGGGCGAGCAGGGTGTGCAGTGCATCGACCTGGGCAAGCATTGCCGCGCTGTTGCTGGCGAACTCCGCCGAACGGGGATTGAGCTGGGTGTGCAAAATCATGGGCTACTCCGTAGCAGCTTCAAGTTTCAAGCTACAAGCTACAAGTCAGAAGCAAGAGTGCAGTCCTCTTGCAGCTTGACGCTTGCCGCTGACGAAATTTATTTCGTTTCGTTAAACAGTTCGCGGCCGATGAGCATGCGACGGATCTCACTGGTGCCCGCGCCGATTTCATACAGCTTGGCGTCACGCAGCAGACGGCCAGCGGGGAATTCGTTGATGTAACCGTTACCCCCCAGGATCTGGATTGCGTCGAGGGCCATTTGTGTGGCGCGTTCGGCGCTGTAGAGGATCACGCCGGCAGCGTCCTTGCGGGTGGTTTCGCCACGTTCGCAGGCCTGGGCCACGGCATACAGATAGGCGCGGCTGGCGTTGAGCTGGGTGTACATGTCGGCGACTTTGCCCTGGATCAGCTGGAACTCACCGATGCTTTGGCCGAACTGCTTGCGGTCGTGGATGTACGGAACAATCAGGTCCATGCAGGCTTGCATGATCCCGGTCGGGCCGCCGGAGAGCACCACGCGCTCATAGTCGAGGCCGCTCATCAGTACTTTCACGCCGCCGTTGAGCAGGCCCAGGATGTTTTCTTCCGGGACTTCAACGTCGTCGAAGAACAGTTCGCAGGTATTGGAGCCCCGCATGCCGAGCTTGTCGAACTTGTTGCTGCGGCTGAAACCTTTCCAGTCGCGCTCGACGATGAACGCGGTGATGCCGTGGGGGCCCTTTTCCAGGTCGGTCTTGGCGTAGATCACATAGGTGTTGGCGTCCGGACCGTTGGTGATCCAGGTCTTGCTGCCGTTGAGCACGTAGTGGTCGCCACGCTTGTCGGCGCGCAGCTTCATCGAGACCACATCGGAACCGGCATTGGGTTCGCTCATGGCCAGGGCACCGATGTGCTCGCCACTGATCAGCTTGGGCAGGTACTTGGCCTTCTGCTCGTGGGTGCCGTTGCGGTTGATCTGGTTGACGCAGAGGTTGGAGTGGGCGCCGTAGGACAGGGCGACAGAGGCCGAACCGCGGCTGATTTCTTCCATGGCCACGACGTGGGCCAGGTAACCCAGGCCGGCACCGCCGTATTCTTCCGGCACGGTGATCCCCAACAGGCCCATGTCGCCGAACTTGCGCCACAGGTCGGCCGGGAACAGGTTATCGATATCGATCTGTGCGGCACGCGGCGCGATCTCTTTGGCGACGAAAGCGCGGACCTGGTCACGCAGCATGTCGATGGTTTCGCCGAGGGCAAAGTTCAGGGTCGGATAGCTCATGGGGGGGCACCTTCACATTTGTTTTTATCAATGGAGAATCGGCCTGTGAATCGTGCCGAGTCGACTGTCACCTTTACGTTAACGTAAACCTGTGACGAATGACTGTCAATCGCCCTTTACGTTAACGTCAACTTGAGCGAGAGTAAGGGCAGTTCTGAAAGACCAGCGTCGCCTTGGGGGGTGAGAAAACACGCTCATTCACCGACAGGCTTCGCTCCTACAAAAAAGACAATATAGGGGTCGTCATGGATCAACACAGTGCTCACCCACAGCACAGCTACAGCCGCGGTTCGCAGGACAAAGCCTTGCTGGCGATGACCATTGGCCAAGCGTTCGACAACACAGTCGCCAAGTACCCACGGGGCGAAGCGCTGGTCGTGCGTCATCAGCAATTGCGCTACACCTGGACGCAATTGGCGCAGGCCGTCGAGCTGCACGCCAGGGCGATGCTGGCGCTGGGCCTGCAGGCGGGGGACCGCCTGGGCATTTGGGCGCCGAACTGCGCGCAGTGGTGCATCAGCCAATTTGCCAGCGCGAAAATCGGGGTGATTCTGGTCAACATCAACCCGGCCTACCGCAGCTCGGAACTTGAGTATGTGCTCAAGCAGTCCGGCTGTCAGTGGCTGGTGTGTGCCGGTTCGTTCAAGACCTCCGATTACCACGCGATGCTGCAGGGGCTGGCGCCGGAGTTGGCCGAGCACGCCATCGGTCAGTTGCAGTCTGAACGCCTGCCGGATCTGCGCGGCGTGATCAGCCTCGATCCGCAGCCACCGTCCGGTTTCCTGCCATGGTCGCAACTGGCGGATCTCGGCGCCGGCGTCCCGGTGGAGCAACTCAAGGCGCGGCAGAGCAGCCTGCATTTCGACCAGGCGGTGAACATTCAGTACACCTCCGGCACCACCGGGTTCCCCAAGGGCGCGACCCTCAGTCACTACAATATTCTCAATAACGGTTACATGGTCGGTGAAAGCCTGGGGCTGACCGAGCACGACCGCCTGGTGATTCCGGTGCCGTTGTATCACTGCTTCGGCATGGTCATGGGCAACCTGGGTTGCATTACCCACGGCACCACCATGATTTACCCCAATGACGCCTTTGATCCATTGCTGACGCTCGAGACCGTGGCCCAGGAGCGCGCGACCGGGTTGTACGGCGTGCCCACCATGTTCATCGCCATGCTCGATCAGCCATGTCGCGCAGAGTTCGACCTGTCGACGCTGCGCACCGGGATCATGGCTGGTGCGACCTGCCCGATCGAAGTGATGCGGCGGGTCATCAACGAAATGCACATGAGTGAAGTGCAGATTGCCTACGGCATGACTGAAACCAGTCCGGTGTCATTGCAGACCGGTCCTTCAGACGAGCTGGAACTGCGGGTGACCACCGTCGGCCGCACGCAGCCGCAACTGGAAAGCAAAATCATCGATGAGGCGGGCAACCTGGTCCCGCGCGGCACCATCGGTGAACTCTGCACCCGTGGCTACAGCGTGATGCTCGGTTACTGGAACAACCCGCAGGGCACGGCTGATGCCATCGACCAGGCCGGCTGGATGCACACCGGCGACCTGGCGACCATGAACGAAGAGGGCTACGTGTGCATCGCCGGGCGTAACAAGGACATGATCATTCGCGGCGGTGAAAACATTTACCCGCGTGAGCTTGAAGAGTTTTTCTTCACCCATCCGGCGGTGGCGGATGTGCAGGTGATCGGTATTCCGTGCGAGAAGTATGGCGAGGAGATTGTGGCCTGGATCAAGCTCCACCCTGGCCATATCGCCAGCGAGCAGGAACTGCAAGCCTGGTGCAAGGAGCGCATCGCGCACTTCAAGACGCCGCGTTACTTCAAGTTCGTCGACGAGTTCCCGATGACCGTGACCGGCAAGATCCAGAAATTCAAGATGCGCGAGGTCAGTATCGAGGAGTTGCGCATCAATAAAGCCTGACACAACCCCTCTGTGGGGGTGGGTAAGCCCGCCCCCACAGGAGAAGGGCAGTAAGAAACACAAACACCAGACAGCACAAAGGGGAGCCGAAGCTCCCCTTTAATTTATTGCTGCATGCTCTTTTTTTATTATTAAGGGGCGGTCTGTTGTTGTTTTTGGCAACCGTGACCCTTTACCGCTGTTTTGTGCGACCCCCATGCGGGGTCAAGAGCAAACGTATTTTTTTGAGCGCTGATCTGCTTTTTCGCTAAGCGATCCAACCAGTTCGGGAGCTACCTGAAGGTAGTTTTATTGTTCTCTGCCCGGTTGCGGGTGACTGCGTGCAGCACCCTGAAAGCACACCTTCTCCAAAAAAATCTGTTAGCTGCGTCTCTGCCGTGTTGTTTTTGTTATGTCAGAGTCGTTACGTCTTATTTTTATTAGGTTTGCCGCTTTTTTTGTTCTTGTTATGCAATAGAGATAGCAGAACCCGTGCCAACTTTTGAAAATCCTTTAAAATCAATGATTTACAATTTCACGAGTTCATTCGCTAGATTTTTTTCGGTCAGTTTGTTTCCGTGTTACTCGTTTTGTTGCGGGGCGGTAACACACCCCCGACACATTATTGCGCGCTACGGGCCTTGGCCACGCGTGAACCCGTGGGGCGGCCCAGCACGGTGCAAATCTGCTGGCCGGCCAGCAGCAATTGCTCCATGTCGACGCCAGTCTCGATGCCCAGGCCATTGAGCAGGTACAGCACATCTTCCGTGGCGACGTTACCGCTGGCGCCCTTGGCGTAGGGGCAGCCCCCCAGGCCGGCGACGGAGCTGTCAAATACTGCGATCCCTTCCAGCAGGCTGGCGTAGATGTTCGCCATGGCCTGGCCATAGGTGTCGTGGAAGTGCCCGGCGAGCTTGTCCCGTGGCACGTCGGCGGACACCACTTCAAACATCTTGCGGGTGGCGCCAGCGGTGCCGGTGCCAATGGTGTCGCCCAGGGATACTTCGTAGCAGCCCATGGCATACAGTTCGCGGGCAACCATCGCCACCTGCTCCGGCGCGACTTCACCTTCGTAAGGGCAGCCGAGTACGCAGGACACGTAGCCGCGCACGCTGACGCCATGCTGCCTGGCGGCGTCCATGATCGGCGCGAAACGCTCCAGGCTTTCACTGATCGAGCAATTGATGTTGCGCTGCGAGAATGCCTCGGACGCGGCGGCGAACACCGCGACTTCCTTGACCCCGGCGGCCATCGCGTCCTCGAATCCGCGCAGGTTGGGGGCCAGGGCGCCGTAGGTCACGCCGGGCTTGCGCTGGATCCGTGCGAACACCTCGGCGGAACCGGCCATTTGGGGCACCCACTTGGGTGACACGAAACTGCCGACTTCTATATAGCCAAGGCCGGCAGCGCTCAGCGCATCGACCAATTGCACCTTGTCGGCGACGCTGATGGGCTGGGCTTCATTCTGCAGGCCATCGCGCGGGCCGACTTCGATCAGGCGTACATGGGAGGGGAGGGACATGGGCGTTGACCTGTTGTCATTGTCTGAGTGTTCGGAGATCCCTGTGGGAAGTGAGCAAGCCCGGCTCCCATTGGGCGTAGTGTTTCTACTGGACGGCCTGCTGGTTCTTGATCGTCTGCTCCAGCGCATGGACACAGCGCTCTTCGGCGGTGTCGAGCTCCAGCTTCATCTGTTCGATGTCCAGCAGTTGCTGTTCAAGCTGTTCGCGGCGTTCGCTGATTTTCGCCAGCATGCTGTGCAATTGCTTGGTGTTACCGCTGGTGGGGTCGTAGAGTTCGATCAGTTCGCGGCATTCGGCCAGGGAAAAACCGATGCGCTTGCCCCGCAGGATCAGCTTCAGGCTGACCTTGTCCCGCGGCGAATAGATGCGTTCCTGACCGCGTCGCTCAGGGCTCAGCAAGCCTTGTTCTTCGTAAAAGCGAATGGCGCGGGTGGTGATGTCGAGCTCGCGGGCGAGGTCGGAAATGCTGTAGGTCTGGCTGCTCATGGGCGCGCTCAAGAAAGGGACTTGGCTCTAAACTAATGTCAGGTTGACGTAAACGTCAAGCAGCGTTTTCGGGGGCCAGCCCACGCCTGAAGGTATCACACTGAGCCTGTGGAAGAGGGCCGGGCGGCGTACCGCTCGCCTGCGATGAACGATGACAGGATCTGTCAGGCTGCCCCCTCGCGATTAGACCTTGTCCAGTTTCTTGTCATTGGCCGTCACCTGCTGGCACAACTCGATCATCTGTTCGCGCATCCAGCGGTTAGCCGGGTCCTGGTCGGTGCTTTCGTGCCAGTAAAGGTGGGTTTCCACTGGCGGCACGTCATTGACCGGGAGCAGGAAGGACTGCAGGTCATGACGACGGGCGAAACGTTCCGGCACGGTCATTACCATGTCGGTTTGCTGTAGCACCTGGGAGGCCATCAGGTAATGCTGGGAACGCAGGGCAATCTTGCGCTGGATGCCCATCTTGCCCAGGGCCAGGTCAACGTAGCCCAGGCCGCTGCGACGGCTGGAAATATGAATGTGGGTCAATGACAGGTAGTCATCGAGGCTGAACTTCTCTTTCCCCGCCATGGGGTGGCCCTTGCGCATGGCGCAGACGTAACGGTCTTCCATCAGCTTGACATGACGCACTTGCGGGTCGGTGTTGAGCGGGGCGTCGACGGCAAAGTCCAGGCGCCCGGCCGCCAGTTCCTTGGTGGTCTCGCGGCGCTTGGACAGGAAACTCTCGATGATCACGGTCGGTGCCAGGCGGCGCAGGCGCTGGAACAGCGGTGGCAGGATTACCGCTTCCGTGAGGTCGGTCATGCTGATGCGGTACGTCTTGACCGCCTGCAGCGGGTTGAAAATCCGGCTTTCCTGGACCGAGACGCGCAGCAACGACAGGGCGTTGCGCACCGGGCCGATGATGTTTTGCGCCATGGGCGTGGGCACCATGCCTTGGGCGGTGCGCACGAAAAGCGGGTCGTTGAAGGTCTCGCGCAGGCGGGCCAGAGCGTTTGACACCGCCGGCTGGGTAATGCCGACAATCTGCCCGGCACGGGTCAGGTTGGCTTCGGTGTAGATCGCGTCGAAGACGATGAACAGGTTGAGGTCGACCTTGCTTAGATTCATAGCGTTTGGCTCTTGGCTTTTGTTATGGGAGCAGGTGGCTCGATCAGTCGATCATATATCGGTGATGAATGTTAATACACGCCGAGAATAGGTTAGATAAATTATCAACGCTGATCTAGCATCGATTCATAACCTCAACAACGCCTCCACCACCTCGTCAAAAAAGGTAGCTGCCCATGGATTTCGCCTATTCGCCCAAGGTTCAGGAATTGCGTGAACGCGTGACTGCGTTCATGGATGCTTACGTTTATCCAGCCGAAGCGGTGTTTGAACGCCAGGTCGCCGAGGGCGATCGCTGGCAGCCGACCGCGATCATGGAGGAGCTGAAAAACAAGGCCAAGGCCGAAGGCCTGTGGAACCTGTTTTTACCGGAGTCGGAACTCGGCGCCGGCCTGACCAACCTGGAATACGCACCACTGGCGGAAATCATGGGCCGCTCGTTGCTCGGTCCCGAGCCGTTCAACTGCTCGGCACCGGACACCGGCAACATGGAAGTGCTGGTGCGTTATGCCAACGAAGAGCAAAAGCAGCGCTGGCTCGAGCCGCTGTTGCGCGGCGAGATTCGCTCGGCGTTCGCCATGACCGAGCCGGACGTAGCGTCCTCCGATGCCACCAACATGGCCGCGCGTGCCGAGCGCGATGGCGACGAGTGGGTGATCAACGGCAAGAAGTGGTGGACGTCGGGTGCCTGCGACCCGCGCTGCAAGATCCTGATCTTCATGGGCCTGAGCAACCCTGACGCGCCACGGCACCAACAGCATTCGATGATCCTGGTGCCGGTGGACGCCCCAGGGGTGAAAATCCTGCGTCCGTTGCCGGTGTTCGGTTACGACGATGCCCCCCACGGTCACGCTGAAGTGCTGTTCGACAATGTGCGAGTGCCGTACGAGAGCGTATTGCTGGGCGAGGGCCGTGGATTCGAAATTGCCCAGGGGCGCCTTGGCCCGGGCCGGATTCACCACTGTATGCGTTCGATCGGCATGGCCGAGCGGGCGCTGGAACTGATGTGCAAGCGCTCGGTCAATCGCACCGCCTTCGGCAAGCCGTTGGCGCGCCTGGGCGGTAACATCGACAAGATCGCCGACTCGCGGATGGAAATCGACATGGCGCGGCTGTTGACCCTCAAGGCCGCCTACATGATGGACACCGTGGGCAACAAAGTGGCGAAAAGCGAAATTGCCCAGATCAAGGTGGTTGCACCGAACGTTGCCTTGAAGGTCATCGACCGGGCGATCCAGATCCATGGTGGCGCGGGAGTTTCCAACGATTTCCCGTTGGCCTACATGTACGCCATGCAACGGACCCTGCGCCTGGCCGATGGCCCGGACGAAGTGCACCGCGCCGCGATCGGCAAGTTTGAAATCGGCAAGTACGTGCCCAAGGACATGCTGCGCAGCGGGCAGTAAGCCCCGGCGCGGCAGGGTCACCCGCAACCACCCGCCTGGCGTGGTTGCGGGTGATTGCCTGTGCGGTTTTTCAATCGAACGCGATCAAACCGACCGCGCGTTCATCTCGCGACCAAACCGCTCCCGATACACCGAGGGCGGCAGTCCCACCACCTTGCGAAATGCCACCCGAAAACTTTCCACGGAACGGTAGCCGCATTGCCGGGCGATCGATTCCGTGTGGTGGGCACTGCTTTCCAGCAGCTCCCGGGCCCGGGCCAGGCGTTGTTGTTGCAACCAGGACTTGGGGGACTCGCCGGTCGCCTCGCTGAAGCGCCGCAGAAAAGTGCGCTCGCTCATGGCCGCCTGGCTTGCCAGCTCACGCACTCCCAAGGGCTCATGCAGGCGCTCCCGTGCCCAGTGCATGACCCGCGACAGATCACTGCGGGGCGTACGGCTGACAGGGGCGGGAATGAATTGCGCCTGACCGCCGGTGCGTTGCGGCGACATCACCAGCCGCCGGGCCACCGAATTGGCGACCTGAGTACCGAAGTCCCTGGCCACCAGATGCAGGCAGGCATCAATCCCCGCGGCGCTACCGGCCGAGGTGATCAATTGGCCGCTGTCCACGTACAACACGTCGGGGTCCACCAGAATGTTCGGGAAGCGCTCGGCCAATTCCTCGGTATATCGCCAGTGCGTCGTTGCGCTGCGCCCATCGAGCAGGCCGGTGGCTGCGAGGACAAACACCCCGGAGCAGATCGACAGCAGCCGTGCGCCCCGGGCATGGGCTTGGCGAAGCGCTTGCAGCAGGGCTTGCGGCACCTGCTCACTGCGGCTGCGCCAGCCGGGGATGATGATGGTCCGGGCCGTTTCCAGCCGTTCCATGCCACCATCGGCCAGCACCTGAATGCCACCGGCGGCGCGCATCGGTCCCGGGTCAACGCCTACGATGCAGTGCTCGTACCAGGCGAAATCGAACTCCGGTCGCGCCAGGCCGAAGATCTCCACGGCGATTCCAAATTCGAAGGTGCAGAGCCCGTCGTAGGCCAGAATCGCGACTAATCCGGGGTCGTTGTGCATTTGGCGGAAAGTTCCCAGTGAGTGTCGTGTGCGCCACTGTAGCGCCAACGACAATCTGGATACAGTCCTCACACCCCCATATCCGCTTCGGAGAACTCCCATGACCAGTCTGGTAAGCGCTGTCCCTGCCGCTGCTTCAGTCGTTGCCTTGATGCATTTCAGCAATCGCCTGACCTTTGAAACCGACTGCTCCGACGTGTTTGCCAGCCAGCAGGCCGGTGATCTGGACTTCGTCCTGCTGGATGTGCGCGGCCCGCACGCCTATGAGCGCGGTCATGTGCCGGGAGCCCTGAATATTCCGGGGCGTTTGATCACGGCGGACGTTCTGGCGGCGTACCCGAAAAGCACCTTGTTCGTGGTGTATTGCGCAGGCCCCCATTGCAATGGCGCCAACAAGGCCGCGGTGAAACTCGCGGCGCTGGAGTATCCGGTCAAGGAAATGATCGGCGGGGTGACTGGGTGGCTGGATGAAGGCTTCGAGTTGAGCGGTGGGATCGAACGGTCAGTCAGTGCAGCGATCGGTTGTGAATGCTGATCACTGCTGGGTGTTGGGTGAGCGCTGGTTGCGACCGCCAGGTGCTTGAGCGGGAGCAAGTGCTCTCGCCACAGGGCAATCGGTCAAGCCTTGGTAGCCGCGTGCCACTGATCCAGCGTCACGTGCAGCCAGTCGGACACCTGGCGGTAGGCCGCACTGTCGTCCTGGTCCCGGGGCAGCGGTGAGTCGTCCGCGAAATGGGTATTGAGCAAGGCGACGGACTCGGCGTTCCATTCCGGATGAAACTGCACGCCCACACGGGTCGGGCCGACAGCGTACATTTGCTGCGCGCATCGGACGCTGCTGGCCAGCAAGTGGGCGTTGGGCGGCAGATCGATCGCATCCTCATGCCATTCCAGGACCGTCAGGGGTTGCCCATTGGCGAACGAGATGCGGGTCCAGCCGGTTTCCGGTTCCGCCATTCGCCGCACGCTGCCACCCAGGCTCAGGGCCAGCAATTGCGCACCCAGGCAAATGGCGAATACCGGCGCTCCGGCCTCGATACTGGCTGCCAGCCATTGGCGCTCTGCGGCCAGCCATTCGGGGCCGGCATTGGATTCGTATGGCCCGCCCAGGATGATCACCGGTGCTGCACTCTCCGACGGTAGTTGACCGAGGTCGGCACGAAACACCTTGAGGGTCAGTCCTCGGGATTCGGCCCAGTCGTCAATCGCGCCCGGGCCTTCGGCGGGGTGGTGCTGGATCAGGTTCAGCGAGGTCAAGTGCTCGGGCATGATGCGGCGCTCGGTTGGCGGGTGGAGTGTTCTGTCGGCAGGTGCGTCATCTTGACCGAAAGCGTGGCGTTTCTGTAGGGCGTTGCAGCATGCGGGTGCAGTGGACTATGGCTTGTCATACCTTCTGCTTATTTTTATAACAATTTGTCGCTTCAACATAATTCGCTTGCCGGGCGCAGCTCTAGACTGCCGGCCACTTCGATAAATACTAGCCACAAGCTATCCATCGAATGCTGCCAATAAGAGTCTCCGCACACAGGAGTTATAAATGAAAAAGCGAGTGATGCTCGGTGCCCTGGCACTGTCGATGTTGTCCCTGACCGCCGTGGCCGACGATGCCAAGCCGATCCGTCTGGGGATTGAAGCCGGTTACCCGCCGTTCTCGTTCAAGACGCCTGAGGGCAAACTCTCCGGCTTTGACGTGGACATCGGCGATGCGCTGTGTGAGCAGATGAAAGTCAAATGTACTTGGGTCGAGCAAGAGTTCGATGGCCTGATCCCGGCGTTGAAGGTCAAGAAAATCGACGCGATCCTGTCGTCCATGACCATCACCGACGATCGCAAGAAGAACGTCGATTTCACTATCAAGTACTACCACACCCCGGCCCGCTTCGTGATGAAGGAAGGCACCGCGGTCAAAGACCCGCTGACCGAACTCAAGGGCAAGAAAGTCGGTGTGCTGCGCGCCAGTACCCATGACCGCTTCGCCACCGAAGTGCTGCAACCGGCCGGTATCGTCCTGGTGCGCTACGGCTCGCAACAGGAAGCCAACCTGGACATGGTTGCCGGTCGCCTCGACGCGATGCTGGCAGACTCGGTCAACCTGGACGACGGTTTCCTGAAAACCGACGCCGGCAAAGGATTCGCCTTCGTAGGCCCGACCTATGAAGACGCCAAGTATTTCGGCGGCGGCGCGGGTATTGCCGTGCGCAAAGGCGATCAGGCGCTGGCCGACAAGTTCAACACTGCCATCACCGAAATCCGCGCCAATGGCAAGTACAAGCAAGTGCAGGACAAGTACTTCAAGTTTGACGTGTACGGCGAGTAATTTCTCCGTTCAAAAAGGTGGCTACCGTTGACGCGGTGGCCACTTTTTTTATGCCCACTTGAATGACCCTGCCCGACCTGTTTTCCCTGGGAGCCCACCATGCAACGTATTGACCATTCACTGCCCTGGAGCCACCTCGGCACCGAGCGCACCCTGAGCGTGTTTCGTTTCGGCGCAGGCGAGCGCAAGGTCTACATCCAGGCCAGCCTGCACGCCGATGAGTTGCCGGGCATGCGCACGGCCTGGGAGCTGAAAAAACGCCTTGGCGAACTCGAAGCCCAGGGCCAGCTCAAGGGTGTGATCGAACTGGTGCCGGTGGCCAACCCGATTGGCCTGGACCAGCACCTGCAAAGCGCTCACATGGGGCGTTTCGAACTGGGCAGCGGCAAGAATTTCAACCGTGCTTTTCATGAGCTCAGCGGCCCGGTCGGTGAATTGATCGGCGCTCAATTGGGTCGCGACGCCGAGGTAAACGTGGCGTTGATCCGGCAGACCATGGGCCAGGTACTCGACCGCTTGCCAGCGCCGGCTTCACAGCTGGAGGCCATGCACCGGTTGCTGCTGCGTCATGCCTGTGACGCCGACATCACCCTGGACCTGCACTGCGATTTTGAAGCCGCCATTCATCTCTATGCCTTGCCGCAGCACTGGCCGCAATGGCAGTCGCTGGCGGCGCGCTTGAAGGCGGGCGTTGCGTTGCTGTGTGAAGACTCTGGCGGCAGTTCGTTCGATGAGTCCTGTTCGTCGCCCTGGTTGCGGTTGGCCCGGGCGTTTCCTGAGGCGGCCATTCCTCCGGCCAACCTGGCGACGACCCTGGAGTTGGGCAGCATGGGCGATACCCGGATTGATCAGGCACAGGCCAATTGCGAGGCGATTCTGGGGTTCCTGGCCGAGCAGGGGTTCATTGCCGGGCAGTGGCCGGCGGCACCGCAAGCCTGCTGTGAGGGGATGCCGTTTGCCGGTACCGAGTATCTGTTTGCACCCCATCATGGGGTGGTGAGTTTTCTGCGCGAGGCCGGGGAGTGGGTCGAGCGGGGGGATGCGCTGTTCGAGGTGGTTGATCCGTTGAGTGACCGGGTGTCTGTGGTGTGTGCCGGGACCAGCGGGGTGTTGTTTGCGCTGGATCGCGGGCGCTATACGGAGCCGGGGATCTGGCAGGCAAAGGTGGCGGGGCGGGAGGTGATTCGGGTGGGCAAGTTGACCAATGATTGAGTCTGGTTTTGTTTGCGGGGGGATGGTGTAGGTGCTGGGTTTTCCCGGCTCGTTATTTGAACTGACGGTTCGCATCGCTCATGTCCTGCATGAACGGCCTGCTACCCAAGAATTCATATACCGACGAAGGCAGGAACGAGAAAAGCTGAAGGCTGCCCAAGGCAGCCTTCAGCTATGACACATGTTTACCGGACACTAGTGACGCTCTGCGTGGGAATGCCGCTCCGGACGCTCTGCGTCCGCTGTGACGCAGAGCGTCACTGGGTGCGTTACCACGCGGAGCGTGGGAGCGATCAGTGGTGACTAGTGCGCTTCGCCTGCCTTCAACCCCGCCGGCAACGCCCTGGTCAACAGGATCGCCAGCATGCTCACCGCCAACGCGATCCCGACAAAGTGGAACGCATCGTTGTAGGCCATGATCGACGCCTGCTGGTGGGCGATTTCGCTGATTTTGCCCAGGGCGGCGGTTTCGCTGCCGAAGCGATCGGTCAGGCTGGCGATGCGCTCGGCCACTTGCGGGTTGGTCGGGACGATCGACTCACGCAGGTAATCGAAGTAGGTCTTGGTTCGTGCGTCCAGCAAGGTGGCGAGGAGGGCGATGCCGATCGCGCCGCCGAGGTTGCGCAGGATGTTGAACAGGCTCGAGGCCGAGCCGGCATCCTGGGGCAGGATGTAGGCCGTGGCGATCAATGAGATGGTGACCATGATCAGCGGCTGGCCCAGCGCCCGGACGAGCTGGATCTGATTGAACTGCGGCCCGGCGAAATCCGGGTTGAGCACGCCGGAGTAAAAACTCGCCAGGCCGAACAGGCCAAAGCCCAGGGTGCATAACCACTTCGGCGAGACGAACTTCATCAGTTTCGGCACCAGGGGAATCAGGAACAGCTGCGGCACCCCCATCCACATGATCACCTCGCCGATCTGCAGGGCGTTGTAGTTCTGGATCTGCGCCAGGTACAGCGGCAACAGATAGATCGAGCCATACAACCCCACGCCCATGCCCAGGCTGGAGATGCTCGACAAGCCGAAGTTGCGGTTGCGCAGGATGCCGAGGTTGATCAGCGGATTGGGTTTGGACACCTGGACGATGACGAAGGTGATCAGGCTCATCAGGGCGATGCTGCCCAGGGTCACGATCAGGCTCGATTCCAGCCAGTCCTTGCGATGGCCTTCCTCGAGGAATACCTGCAGGCAACCCAGGCCAACACCCAGGGTGAGGATGCCGGCGTAGTCGGTGCTTTTCAGCAGTTCCCAGTGCGCGCTCTTCTTCTCCAGGCCGTACATCAGGCCGGCGATCATGAGCAGGCCGGGCGGGATGTTGATGTAGAAGATGTACTCCCAGCCCCAGTTTTCCGTCAGCCAGCCCCCCAGGGTCGGGCCAATGGAGGGCGCGAAGGTGGCGGTCATGGCGAACATGGCCATGCCTTTGGCGCGGTGGTGCTCGGGCAGCTTGATCAGGGTCAGGGTGAACGCCAGCGGGATCAGCGCGCCGCCGGTGAACCCTTGCAGGGCACGAAACACGATCATGCTCTCCAGGCTCCAGGCCATGGAGCAGAGCAGGGAGGCGAACAGAAAGCCCACGGATACCCACACCGCAAGGCGCCGTGCCGAGAGCAACTGCACCAGCCAGGCGGTGAGCGGGATCATGATGATCTCCGCCACCAGGTACGAGGTGGAGATCCACGAGCCTTCTTCCAGGGTCGCCGACAGCGCGCCTTGAATGTCCTTGAGCGAGGAGTTGGTGATCTGGATGTCGAGCACCGCCATGAAGGCACCGAGCATCACGCTCATCACCGCAATCCAGTCCCGCCGGGTCGGTTCGCCGACCGGGCGGATCAGTTGATCACCGGCCATCGGCTGGGGCTTGGATGTTCACTTTGGCGGTGACCGACATGCCCGGACGGATCTTGCCGTGCAGCGGATTGTTGGCGGCAAAGGTCAGTTTCACCGGGATTCGTTGCACGACCTTGGTGAAGTTGCCGGTGGCGTTGTCCGGTGGCAGCAGGCTGAACTGTGCGCCGGAGGCCGCGAACAGGCTATCGACGCGGGCTTCGATGGGCGTGTCGCTGTAGGCATCGAACGTCAGCTCGGCCTTTTGCCCGGGCTGCATGTGGCCGATCTGGGTTTCCTTGAAGTTGGCCTGAATCCAGATGTCCTGGTCCGGGACGACCGACAGCAGGTAGGCGCCGGCCTGCACCACTTGACCGTTGCGGGCGGCGCGCTGGCCGATCAGGCCGCTGATGGGGGCGTAGATCTCGCTGCGGGTCAGGTTCAGTTGTGCCTGGGCCAGGTCGGCCCTGGCGTTGGCGATTTGCGCGTCGAGGCGCTTGATCTCGGCACTGAGGGCGTTGACCTGCTGGCGCTGCGCCTGGGCATCGGCCTGGGCCTTGGTCACTTGCGAGCGGGCGATGTGGTTTTCGGCGGACAAGGTCGTGACCCGTTCTTCCGAAACGTAGCCGGGCTTGCGCAGGGTTTCGGCGCGGGACAGGTCCATTTGCGAGCGACCCAGGCTGACCTGGCTGGAGGCCACCTGAGCTTCACTGGCGGCAATCAGGCTGGCTTGCTGGGTCAGCTTGCTCTGGGCTTGCAGGCGCTCGGCTTCGCGGGTGGCGAGGGCGGCATTGGCGCGATCCACGGCGAGGCGGAAGTCGTCACCTTCGAGCTTGACCAGCAACTGGCCTTTTTCCACGTGCTGGTTGTCCTGCACCAGCACCTCGTCGATGCGTGCGCTCAGCTGGCTGGAGACACGGGTGATTTCGCCCTGGACATAGGCGTTATCGGTGCTTTCGTAAAACCGCCCCTTGAAGAACCATTCGGCAAAGAAGCCGCCGGCAATCAGCAGGGCGATAAACAGGAAAATGGACAGGCGACGCTTGAGTTGGGCTGGCATGGGCAGGCTTGTAGTCGAAATAAAGTGTAAGTGAATTTAACAGGAGGTGAATCTGGCACATAGCCGATAAGTGGTAAATGCCACCTATTGATAATCCGGCACTCAGTGGCGTTAGCGCCTTTTGTAGCCCCAATCTTGGCTTAAATGCCCTGCTCACTGGAGCGGGGCGGCTGTCGCCTGTTACCATTCGCCCTTTGTTTCATCTCCGCTTTTCATATTATTTCGAGACACGCCATGACCACCGTCCGCACTCGCATCGCGCCATCGCCTACCGGCGATCCCCATGTCGGCACCGCTTACATCGCTTTGTTCAACTACTGCTTTGCCAAGCAGCATGGCGGTGAGTTCATCCTGCGCATTGAAGACACCGACCAGTTGCGTTCGACCCGCGAGTCCGAACAGCAGATTTTCGACGCCTTGCGCTGGCTGGGCATCGACTGGAGCGAAGGCCCGGACGTCGGTGGCCCCCACGGCCCGTATCGCCAGAGCGAGCGGGGCGATATCTACCAGAAGTACTGCCAGCAGCTGGTGGAGATGGGCCACGCGTTCCCGTGCTTCTGCACCGCGGAAGAGCTGGACCAGATGCGCGCTGAGCAAATGGCTCGTGGCGAAACCCCGCGTTACGACGGCCGTGCCCTGTTGTTGTCCAAGGAAGAAGTCGACCGTCGCCTGGCGGCTGGCGAACCGCACGTGATCCGCATGAAGGTGCCGAGCGAAGGCGTGTGCGTGGTGCCGGACATGCTGCGTGGCGACGTCGAGATCCCGTGGGATCGCATGGACATGCAAGTGCTGATGAAGACCGACGGCCTGCCGACGTACTTCCTGGCCAACGTGGTCGACGACCACCTGATGGGCATCACCCACGTCCTGCGCGGTGAAGAATGGCTGCCCTCGGCGCCGAAACTGATCCTGTTGTACGAGTACTTCGGTTGGGAACAGCCGGAGCTGTGCTACATGCCGCTGCTGCGTAACCCGGACAAGAGCAAGCTGTCCAAGCGCAAGAACCCGACCTCGGTGACCTTCTACGAGCGCATGGGCTTCATGCCCGAAGCGATGCTCAACTACCTGGGCCGCATGGGCTGGTCGATGCCGGACGAGCGCGAGAAGTTCTCCCTGCAGGAAATGGTCGATAACTTCGACCTCAAGCGCGTATCCCTCGGCGGGCCGATTTTCGACATCGAGAAACTCTCGTGGCTCAACGGCCAGTGGCTGCGTGAGTTGCCGGTGGAGGAGTTCGCCTCCCGCCTGCAAACCTGGGCGCTGAACCCCGAGTACATGATGAAGATCGCGCCGCACGTACAAGGCCGTGTCGAAACCTTCAGCCAGGTTGCTCCACTGGCCGGGTTCTTCTTCGCCGGTGGCGTGAACCCGGAGGCCAGGCTGTTCGAGTCCAAGAAGCTCTCGGGTGATCAGGTTCGCCAACTGATGCAATTGATCCTGTGGAAGCTCGAAAGCCTGCGTCAGTGGGAGAAGGACAGCATTACCGCAACGATTCAGGCGGTGGTCGAATCCCTGGAGCTGAAGCTGCGTGATGCCATGCCGCTGATGTTCGCCGCGATCACCGGGCAAGCCAGCTCGGTGTCAGTGCTCGATGCCATGGAAATCCTCGGCCCGGACCTGACCCGTTTCCGCCTGCGCCAGGCCATCGACCTGCTCGGTGGCGTGTCGAAGAAAGAAAACAAAGAGTGGGAAAAGCTGCTGGGCGCGATTGCCTGAGACGCGTCCTGCAGGAGTGATGGCCATTGCGCGCGCCTGTTGTCGGGCGCGCAGTGGTCGCCAGACCCCCGAATTTACGGGGGGAGGGCGGTAAGTGATTGTTATGTCGGCAAAAAATTTTAATTTTTTTGAAAAATAAGTTTGACAGACTTTCGATACGCCCTTAAGATTCGCCCCGTCCTCACCGATGAGGGGCTATAGCTCAGCTGGGAGAGCGCTTGCATGGCATGCAAGAGGTCGACGGTTCGATCCCGTCTAGCTCCACCAATTTACACTTCAAGGCCTGGCCACACCGGTCTTGAAGCGATCAACACTCAGCGTTGATCAGTTGTATAGAAGGGTTTGCGTCCCCTTCGTCTAGTGGCCTAGGACACCGCCCTTTCACGGCGGTAACAGGGGTTCGAGTCCCCTAGGGGACGCCAGTTTTACAGAAGTGATGTTGCAAGACATCGCTCCGCCGCGAGGCGAAAAATCTGGGGCTATAGCTCAGCTGGGAGAGCGCTTGCATGGCATGCAAGAGGTCGACGGTTCGATCCCGTCTAGCTCCACCAATTTTACAGTTCAAGGTCTGGCCACACCGGCCTTGAATCGATCAGTACTCAGCGCTGATCAGTGTATAGAAGGGTTTGTGTCCCCTTCGTCTAGTGGCCTAGGACACCGCCCTTTCACGGCGGTAACAGGGGTTCGAGTCCCCTAGGGGACGCCACGATTACCCGCTCTGCGGGATTTTATAAGGGTCATTCAATTATTGAATGGCCCTTTTGTTTGTCTGGCGTTTGGCCAATTCCCCCTTCCCTCTATTCTTCCCGACAGTCCTTCTGACCAACGGTCACATCAACGACTTGCGTAAATTTATTATGAGAATAATATTTCTATCGTAATATTCGGAGGCAACGATGAACGACAAGAAAGCTCAAACCCGTGAACGCATTCTCCAGGCCGCCAGTTCCGCGCTGATCCAGCGGGGTCCGGCCGAGCCAAGCGTGGGCGAAGTGATGGGGGCGGCCGGCCTGACGGTGGGTGGCTTCTATGCGCACTTCGACAGCAAGGACGCGATGATGCTGGAGGCCTTCACTCAATTGCTCGGCCAGCGTCGGGCGTTGATCGCCGAGATGGACGCCGAGTTGACAGGGGAGGAGCGCCGGGCGTTGGTCGCTGCGTTTTATCTGTCGCGCAAACACCGAGATTCCACCGAGCACGCCTGCCCGATTCCGGCGTCGATCGGGGAGATGGGGCGCCTGCCGGATGATTTCCGTATGGCACTCAATGAGCACGTCGAGCTGATGGTCGCGCAGTTGGCCAACAGCCCGGAAGACATCGACAAGGTGCTGGCTGACCTGGCGTTGATGGTGGGTGGCCTGGCGCTGGCGCGGGCGCTGGGCGGCGGAGAGTTGTCTGATCGATTGCTGCGTGCCGCCAAGTCGGCGGTGTTATGACCTGAAGCACAAGCCTTTGGAGATGAGCGATGAGCACGTTAAGTTGGGTTCGTGGCGTTAATGGCACCTTGGGCTGGATTGCACCACAGCGGGTCGCGAGCAGGATGCGCCAGGCGTTCATGACGCCCCGTGAGCTGCCTCCCCGGGACTGGGAAATGCCGCTGCTGGCAAAGGCCGAGCGGATCACCCTGCGCTTCGGTCTCTCGGCCTTGCGCTGGGGGCAGGGGCCGACGGTGCTGCTGATGCATGGCTGGGAAGGACGGCCCACCCAGTTTGCCAGCCTGATCAGCGCATTGGTGGACAGCGGTTACACCGTCGTCGCGCTGGACGGTCCGGCCCATGGCCGTTCACCAGGGCGCGAGGCCAACGTCGTGCTGTTCGCCCGGGCCATGCTGGAAGCGGCGGCCGAGTTGCCTCCCTTGCAGGCGGTTATCGGCCACTCCATGGGCGGGGCCAGCGCCATGCTCGCGGTGCAGTTGGGCCTGCGCACCGAGACCCTGGTCAGCATCGCCGCGCCGGCGCGGATCCTCGGCGTGTTGCGCGGTTTCGCGCGGTACGTTGGCTTGCCGCCCAAGGCGCGCTCGGCGTTCATCCGCCAGGTCGAACAGGATGTCGGTATCCAGGCCTCGCGGCTGGACGTCGCGCACTACCAGCTGGATATGCCCGGGCTGATCGTGCATGCCGAAGATGACACCTTTGTCCCGGTCAACGAGTCGCAGCTGATTCACGACGCCTGGTTCGACAGTCGCCTGTTGCGCCTGGAGGAGGGCGGGCATCAGCGGGTGCTGGCCGATCCTCGACTGATCGAGGGCGTGTTGTCGCTGCTCTCCGGTCGTAGCTTGCAGGCGCGCCAATCGGCCTGATCATCCGTTACACTCCTCCCGGTCGAATAATCTGACCGGGAGTGAGGCATGGGCTGGGATCGGGCAACGCCGTTTATCATTGACCTTGAGGTGGCCGCTGAGGACATCGACGGGCTGGGGCATGCCAACAATGCGGTGTATGTCACCTGGCTGGAGCGATGCGCCTGGCGCCACTCACAGCGCCTCGGGCTGGACCTCGTCGAGTATCGGCGGCTGGACCGGGCGATGGCCGTGGTGCGCCACGAGATCGATTACCTGGCGGCGGCCTATGAGGGTGATGAGTTGCAGTTGGCGACCTGGATCGTCGACTGGGATCAGCGCCTGAAAATGACGCGCCATTTCCAGCTGATCCGTCCCCGTGACAACGCCACGCTGCTGCGGGCCCAGACCACCTTTGTCTGTATCGAGCTGTCGAGCGGAAAGCCCAAGCGCATGCCGGCCGAGTTCATCGAGGGTTATGGCCCGGCGTTGCACGCCATCGCCTGACCTCAAGGCAGATCCCCTGAATGCAAAAACGGCACCCGAAGGTGCCGTTTCTGTTGCTGCTGTCTGTCGCTGGAGCGATCAGCCCACCAGGCCGGTTTGCTGAACCAGGTTCAGCAACGGTTGTGGGTAGACGCCCAGGAAGAACGCCAGGACGGCGATGGCCAGCAGCATGACGCCACCTGCCTTTTGCTCCCAGTGCAACTGAGCGTCAACGCGACGCAGGTTGGGTTCGATCAGGAACAGGGTGACCATCACGCGCAGGTAGTAGAAGACGCCAATGGCGCTACCCAGTACCAGCGAGCCGACCAGCCACCACTGGTGCGATTCGACACCGGTGGCAATGATGTAGAACTTGCCGATGAAGCCTGCGGTCAGCGGGATACCGGCCAGGGACAACATCATCACGGTCAGTACGGCGGTCAGGTACGGACGACGCCAGAACAGGCCGCGGTACTCGTACAGGGCGTCTGCGTCACGGCCTTTGTACGGCGAGGACATCAGGGTGATCACGCCGAAGGCGCCGAGGCTGGTGATCACGTAGGTGACCAGGTACACGCCGATGGCTTCCAGTGCCAGGCCCTTGCTCGCCACCAGGGCGATCAGCAGGTAGCCGAAGTGGGCAATGGAGGAGTAACCCAGCAGACGCTTGAGGTTGCTCTGGGTCAGCGCCAGCAGGTTACCGAACAGGATCGAGGCAATCGCGATCACGGTCAGCACGGTGCTCAACACACCGCTGTTGGCCACTGGCGACATCTGGAACAGGCGCACCATCACCGCGAACACGGCGACTTTGGAAGCGGTGGCCAGGAACGCGGCTACCGGTGCCGGAGCACCTTCGTACACGTCCGGAGTCCAGAGGTGGAACGGTACCAGCGACAGCTTGAACGCCAGGCCGATCAGCATCATGCCCAGGCCCAGTTGGGCCAGCGGGCTAGGCAGGCCGGTGGCTTCCAGCGCCATGCCGATGCCGCTGAAGCTCAGGGTGCCGGCTTCGGCGTAGAGCAGGGCCATGCCGAACAACAGGAACGCGGAACCGGCCGCCGACAGCACCATGTACTTGATGCCGGCTTCCAGGGAGCGCTTGTTGAAGAAGGCATAGGCCACCAGACCGTAGACCGGCACCGAGAGCAGTTCCAGGCCGATGAACAAGCCGGCCAGGTGCTGCGCGCTGACCAGGACCAGGCCACCGGCGGCGGCCATCAGGATCAGCAGGTACAGTTCTTCACGGTTGCCCGGGTAACCGGTACCGCCATCGCCGAGGTAGGCGTGGGCGAGGGTGACGCAGGCGAGGGTGGCGACCAGGATCAGCGCCATGTACAGGCAGGCAAAACTGTCGATTTGCAGCAGTGGGGTCACGGCCAGGGGCGCGACTTTCAAGGCTGGCAGGATCGACAACAGCGCCAGGTTAAGACCCGCCACCGACAGCAGGAAGGTCTGTGAGTGGTTGCGGCGCCATGCGATAGCCAGCATCACCACGATGATCGTGGCGCTGGTGATCAACAACGGCGCTAGCGCGATAAAGTGTTGAATCGTGAATTCCATAGCGCTCTTACCGGGCCGAAGCGAGTTGAGTGAAGGCGGTGCCGAGCCATTGCTGCACGCCATGCATGGTGGCGGCAGAGGTATCGAGGAACGGTTGCGGGTAGACGCCGAGGTAAATCAGCAGGCACGCAAGGCCGAGCACCATGATCAGTTCGCGAGCATCCATGCCGTGCAGCACCGCGTCCGACTTGGACGGGCCGAAGTAGGCACGGTGAATCATGATCAGCGAGTAGACCGAACCGAACACCAGGCCCGAGGTGGCAATCGCGGTGATCCATGGCGCACTGGCGAAGGTGCCGATCAGAATCAGGAATTCACCGACGAAGTTACCGGTACCCGGCAGACCCAGGGAGGCGGCTGCGAAGAACAGGCTGATGGCGGGCAGGTACGCAATCTTCGACCACAGGCCACCCATTTCACGCATGTCGCGGGTGTGGGTGCGCTCGTAGAGCTGGCCGCTGAGGATAAAGAGTGCCGCCGCCGACAGGCCGTGGGCCAGCATCTGGATCACCGCGCCCTGCAGGGCTTGCTGGCTGCCGGAGTAGATACCGATCAGCACGAAGCCCATGTGGGAAACGCTGGAGAACGCGATCAGGCGCTTGATGTCGGTCTGGGCAAACGCGAGGAACGCACCGTAGAAGATCCCGACCAGGCCCAGGGCCATGGCGACCGGTGCGAACTCGGCCGATGCGTTCGGGAACAGCGGCAGGGCGAAGCGCAGCAGACCATAGGCAGCAGTCTTGAGCAGAATACCGGCCAGGTCGACGGAACCGGCGGTCGGTGCCTGTGCGTGGGCATCCGGCAGCCAGGAGTGGAACGGCACCACCGGCAGCTTGACCGCGAAGGCGATGAAGAAACCGAGCATCAGGATGTACTCGGTGGTCATCGACATCTTGGTTTTCAACAGGTCGGCGTAGTTGAACGTGATCACGCCCGTGCTGTTGTAGTTGACCAGTACCAGGCCCAGGATCGCCACCAGCATGATCAGGCCGGAAGCCTGAGTGAAGATGAAGAACTTGGTGGCCGCGTAGATCCGGGTCTTCTTGCCGTCCGAGGAACTGTGACCCCAGAGCGCGATGAGGAAATACATCGGCACCAGCATCATTTCCCAGAAGAAGAAGAACATGAACAGGTCGAGGGCCAGGAACACGCCGACGACACCGCCCAGGATCCACATCAGGTTCAGGTGAAAGAAGCCAACGTGACGCTGGATCTCTTTCCACGAACACAGTACCGAGAGCACACCCAGCAAGCCGGTGAGCAGGATCATCAGCAGCGACAAGCCGTCGAGGGCCAGGTGCACGTTGATGCCGAAGCGCTCGATCCAGACGTGCTTGAACTCAAGCGCCCAGGTCGGATCGGTGCCAGGCGCCGGGGCATATGAATAGTCACCGTTGGCCCACAGCCAGAGGCCGAGGGAGAGCAGCAGGGACATGGTGATCAGCGCAATCCAGCGGGGGAGGGTGGCGCCGAAGCGCTCACCCATCCAGCACAGCAGGCCGCCGATGAAGGGAATCAGGATTAGCCAAGGCAGAATCATGACGGGCTCGTTTCCTTTCGCAAGTTCGCAAGGTTCATAGTCAGACCGCTACCAGCACGACAGCGCCGATAACCAGCACGGCACCAGCAGCCATCGAGGCGGCATACCAACGCAATTGACCTGTTTCGGTACGGCTGAGGGAGTTGTGACCCCCTTTGGCCAGACGCGGGATCAAACCGATGGTTTGGTCGCACGGGTCGTTGCGCAACATGTGGACGATTGCCAGGTACGGTTTGACGAACAGTTTGTCGTAGATCCAGTCGAAGCCCCAGGCGGCGAACCACCAGGCGCTGAGCAGACGACCGATACCGCTGTTGGCAATGGCGGTCACGAAGCGGCGCTTGCCCAGGAACAGCAGGGCAGCCAGCAGGATACCGGACAGGGCGATGGCACCCGAGGCGATTTCCAGGCTGTGCTTGGCATCGCCGCCGGCGTGGCCGACGCTTTGTGGCAGTACGCCGTGCAGCGGCGGCACGATCATCGCGCCAATGGCGGTCGACAGTACGATCAGTACCGACAGTGGCAGCCAGTGGGCAACACCGTGGCCGGCATGGGCTTCGGTCTTCGCTTCACCGTGGAACGCGATGAAGATCAGGCGGAAGGTGTACAGCGACGTCATGAAGGCGCCTACCAGCCCGGCGTACAGCAGGCCGTGGTTACCGCTGGCGAAGGCTTCCCAGAGGATTTCGTCCTTGGAGTAGAAACCGGCGGTCACCAGTGGCAGGGCCGCCAGGGCCGCGCCGCCAACGATGAAGCTGGCGTAGGCCAGTGGCAGTTTCTTCCACAAGCCGCCCATCTTGAAGATGTTCTGCTCGTGGTGGCAGGCAACGATCACCGAACCGGACGCAAGGAACAGCAGGGCCTTGAAGAAGGCGTGGGTCATCAGGTGGAAGATCGCGCCATCCCAGGCACCAACGCCCAGGGCCAGGAACATGTAGCCGATCTGGCTCATGGTCGAGTAGGCGAGGATACGCTTGATGTCGGTTTGTACCAGGGCGGCGAAACCGGCCAGCACCAGGGTCACACCGCCAACCAGGCCCACCAGTTGCAGGATGTCCGGCGCCAGGGCGAACAGGCCGTGGGTCCGGGCGATCAGGTAGACACCGGCGGTTACCATGGTTGCGGCGTGGATCAGTGCCGAAACCGGGGTAGGGCCGGCCATTGCATCCGCCAACCAGGTTTGCAGTGGCAGTTGTGCGGATTTACCGACAGCACCGCCCAGCAGCATCAGGGTGGCCAGGACCATCCAGAAGTCGCCTGCCTGGAATTTCTGTGGTGCCAGCACCAGCAGTTCCTGGATGTTCAGCGTGCCCAGTTGGGCAAACAGGATGAACAGGCCGATGGCCATGAACACGTCGCCGATACGGGTGACGATGAAGGCCTTGAGTGCGGCGTTACCGTTGTTGCGGTTGCTGTAGTAGAAACCGATCAACAGGTACGAGCACAGGCCCACGCCTTCCCAGCCGAAGTACAGGAACAACAGGTTATCGCCCAGGACCAGGAACAGCATGCTGGCGATAAACAGGTTGGTGTAGGCGAAGAAGCGCGAGTAGCCGTCTTCACCGCGCATGTACCAGGACGCGAACAGGTGGATCAGGAAACCCACGCCGACCACCACGCCCAGCATGGTGACCGACAGGCCATCCAGGTACAGCGCGAAGTTCGGCTTGAACTCGCCCACCGCCATCCACTGCCACAACACCTGGGTGTAGTGGCCGCCTTCAGGCGGTGCAACGTTGAACTGCCAGATCACATAGGTCGCGACGATTGCCGAGAGACCGATGGAGCCGACGCCGATCAGCGCCGAGAGGTTTTCCGAGAGGCGTCCCCGTGAGAACGCCAGCAGCACAAAACCGATCAGAGGGAACAGGAAAGTCAGATAGAGAAGGTTCATCCGCGCATCTCACTGGCAGCGTCGATATCGAGCGTGTGGAAGCGGCGATACAGTTGCAGCAGGATCGCCAGGCCAATACTGGCCTCGGCGGCTGCCAGGCTGATCACCAGGATGAACATGATCTGTCCATCCGGCTGAGCCCAACGTGCACCGGCAACGATGAACGCCAGTGCAGAGGCGTTCATCATCACTTCCAGGCTCATCAACACGAAAAGAATGTTGCGGCGGACCATCAGCCCGACCAGGCCGAGGCAGAACAGGATGCCGGCAACGGCAAGACCATGCTCGAGAGGGATAGCAGGCATGAGTTACTCCTTCGCCTCGGTGCGGCCCAAATGGAACGCCGTGACGGCTGCGGCGAGCAGCAGCATCGAGGCGAGTTCGACCACCAGCAGGTAAGGACCGAACAGGCTGATGCCCACGGCCTTGGCGTCTACGGTGGTAAGACCGATGGCGGTGCCGCTGGAGTGGCTGAACAGTACATACAGCAGTTCAGCCAGCAGCAGTGCCGCGAGCGCGACCGGGCCCAGCCAGATACCGGGCTTGAGCCAGACGCGTTCTTGCTGGACTGAGGCAGGCCCCAGGTTCAGCATCATCACCACGAACACGAACAGCACCATGATGGCGCCGGCGTAGGCGATCACTTCCAGTACACCGGCAAATGGAGCGCCGAGGCTGAAAAAGGTCATCGCCACGGCAATCAGCGAAATGATCAGGTAGAGCAGGGCGTGCACAGGGTTGGTGTTGGTGATCACACGAAGCGTGGACACCACCGCGATACCCGATGCGAAATAGAAAGCGAATTCCATCTTTCTTCCTTAAGGCAGCAAGCTCTTCACGTTGATCGGTTCGGCTTCATTCTGCGCGGCGCCTTTCGGCTTACCGGCAATGGCCATACCTGCAACACGATAGAAGTTGTAATCAGGGTTTTTGCCGGGGCCGGAGATCAGCAGATCTTCTTTCTCGTAAACCAGGTCCTGACGCTTGAACTCGGCCATTTCGAAATCCGGTGTCAGCTGGATCGCGGTGGTCGGGCAGGCTTCCTCGCAGAGGCCGCAAAAGATGCAGCGCGAGAAGTTGATACGGAAGAACTCCGGGTACCAGCGACCGTCTTCGGTTTCAGCTTTCTGCAGCGAGATGCAGCCTACCGGGCACGCCACGGCGCACAGGTTGCAGGCTACACAACGCTCTTCACCGTCGGGGTCGCGGGTCAGGACGATACGGCCACGAAAGCGCGGCGGCAGGTACACGGCTTCTTCCGGGTACTGCAGCGTGTCGCGCTTGCGGAAGGCATGGCCGAAGATCATCACCAGGCTGCGAAGCTGGGTGAAGAAGCCATGCACGATGTCAAAAATATACTTCATGATTCTCTATCCTCACTGAGCCGCGACGGCGGGCGTGTTGAGCAACACGATCGCAGCGGTCACCAGCATGTTGATGAGGGTCAGCGGCAGGCAGAACTTCCAGCTGAAATCCATCACTTGGTCATACCGTGGGCGCGGAATCGAGGCGCGCAGCAGGATGAAGAACATGATGAAAAACGCGGTTTTCAGAGCGAACCAGATGAACGGGATCTGCGGCAGAATGCCGAACGGACCGTGCCAGCCACCGAAGAACAAGGTCACCAGCAGCGCCGAAATCAACACGATGCCGATGTACTCGCCGACAAAGAACATGCCCCATTTCATGCCGGCGTATTCAATGTGGTAACCGTCGGCCAGTTCCTGCTCCGCTTCCGGCTGGTCGAACGGGTGACGGTGAGTCACGGCGACGCCGGCAATGAAGAAGGTCAGGAAACCGAAGATCTGCGGAATGACGAACCACAGGTTCTGCGCCTGGTATTCGACGATGTCGCGCATGTTGAACGAGCCAACCTGGATCACGATGCCCATCAGCGACAGGCCCATGAACACTTCGTACGACACGGTCTGTGCCGAGGCCCGCAAGCTGCCCAGCAGGGCGAACTTGTTGTTACTCGACCAGCCGGCGAACAGCACCGCGTAGACCGACAGGCCGGCCATGGCGAAGAAGAACAGGATGCCGATGTTGATATCCGCCACACCCCAGGTCGGGGTGATCGGGATGATCGCGAAGGCCATCAGCAAGGCGCTCATGGCCACGACCGGCGCCAACGTGAAGATCACTTTGTCGGCGAACGGCGGGGTCCAGTCTTCCTTGAAGAACATCTTGATCATGTCGGCGGCGATCTGGAACGCGCCGAACGGGCCCACCCGGTTCGGACCGTAACGGTCCTGCCAGAGGGCGAGCAGACGACGCTCGACCCAGCTCAGCAGAGCGCCGCAGACCACCACGGCGAGCAGAATCACGATGGCCTTGAGCACCGCGATGATCACGTCGATCACTTCAGGCGTAAACCAGGTCATTGAGCTGCCTCCTGCAGACCGTCAACGGATTTGCCAAAGATCGCTGGCGGAATGCCGGCGATGCCCGCAGGCAATGCCACCAGACCAGCACCCAGCTCTTCGTTGATGCGCAGTGGCAGACGCAGCGTCTGGCCAGCGACGTTCAAGCTCAGCAGGGCACCGTCGTTGACACCCAGGCGGTCAGCTTCGGATTTGGCCAGTGCGACGTAGGCGGCCGGGATGCGTTCCTGGACCGGAGCGGCTTTCGAAGAGTTCTCTTCGCTGCCGAACAGGTGGAAGAACGGCACGACCTGCCAGGTGCCTTGGGCCGGGTTGAACGCGCGCGGAACATTGGCGAACCAGTTCAGCGAATCACCGGTGCTTTCGATCAGGCGGGTGCCCGGGTCGCCAGCGCGGATGTGACCACCGACTTCGTCCTGGAACTTGTTCCAGGCTTGCGGCGAGTTCCAGCCCGGCGACCAGGCGAATGGCACTTGCTGACGCGGTTCGACCGAGCCCGAGTAACCTTCCATGGAGAACGAGAACGCGGTGTCGTTATCCTGAGAAGTACGCGGTTCGTGCACGCTGATGTCGGCGCGCATGGCGGTCCGGCCGCTGTAACGCAGCGGTTCGCGAGCCAGTTTCAGGCCTTTGATGCGGAACGCGGCGGACGGTGCGGCGCTGACAATGCCGGCTAGTTGCGGTTTGCTCGCAGCAACGGCAGCGGTGACGTGGTCCAGTTGGGTCCAGTCGATCGGCTGGTTCAGCAGGGTCGAACGCAGGGCATGCAGCCAGCGCCAGCCTTCATGAACCAGAATGCTTGCGTCGAGGTAAGTCGGGTCGAAGACCTGGAAGAAACGCTGGGCGCGGCCTTCCTGGCTGACCAGCGTACCGTCGCCTTCAGCGAAGCTGGCGGCTGGCAGAACCAGGTGCGCGCGATCGCTGGTGGCGGTCTTCTGATGGTCCGCCACGATCAGCACTTTCGCGGCGGTCAGGGCAGCATCGACCTTAGCTTTGTCGGTGCGGGTGTACAGATCGTTTTCCAGCACGACGATGGCGTCGGCGTTACCGTCGATCACTGCTTGCAGTGCAGCGTCGACCGATTCGCCACCGAGCATGGCCAGGCCGAGGCTGTTGGCCTCTGGCACGATCAGGCTGATGGAGCCGTTCTTCTCGCGCAGCTTCAACGCTTTGGCGATGTTCGCGGCGGCTTCGATCAAGGCTTTGGAGCCCAAGGAAGTACCGGCGATGATCAGCGGACGCTTGGCTGCGAGCAGGGCGTCGGCAATGCGCTTGGCCAGCTCGAGGGCCTCAGCGTCCAGGCCGTCAACGGCTGGAGCACTGGCATCAAGGGCGTGAGCCACGGCGAAACCGATGCGAGCCAGGTCGTCGGGAGCGGCGTGAACGCACTCTTCGGCAACGTCGTCGAGCTTGGTTTCAGCCAGGCTGGCGATAAACAGCGGGTTCAGCGCGTGCTGGCCGATGTTCTTCACGGCGGCGTCGAGCCAAGGCTGAACGCGCATGGCGTCGGCCATGTCTTCGGCCTTGCCTTTGACCGACTGACGCAGGGCCAATGCCATGCGCGCAGCAGTTTGGGTCAGGTCTTCACCGAGGACGAACACAGCGTCGTGGTCTTCGATGTCGCGCATGTTCGGGATCGGCAGCGGGCTGTCTTTCAACACCTGCATGACCAGGCGAATGCGTTCCAGCTCGGCAGCTTCGATACCGGAGTAGAAGTGCTCGGCGCCGACCAGTTCGCGCAGCGCGTAGTTGCTTTCAAGGCTGGCGCGCGGAGAGCCGATACCGACGATGTTGCGACCGCGCAGCAGCTCGGCGGCTTTATCCAGCGCTTCGTCCAGTCCCAGCTTGGCGCCGTTGGCCAGCAACGGCTGGCGCGGGCGGTCTTCGCGGTTGACGTAGCCATAGCCGAAACGGCCGCGGTCGCACAGGAAGTACTGGTTCACCGAACCGTTGAAACGGTTTTCGATGCGACGCAGTTCGCCGTAGCGCTCACCCGGGGAGATGTTGCAACCGCTGGAGCAGCCATGGCAGATGCTCGGCGAGAACTGCATGTCCCACTTGCGGTTGTAGCGCTCGGAGTGAGTCTTGTCGGTGAACACACCGGTCGGGCAGACCTCGGTGAGGTTGCCGGAGAACTCGCTTTCCAGGACGCCGTCTTCAACGCGACCGAAGTACACGTTGTCGTGGGCGCCGAATACGCCGAGGTCGGTGCCGCCGGCGTAGTCCTTATAGAAGCGTACGCAGCGATAGCAGGCGATGCAGCGGTTCATTTCGTGGGAAATGAACGGGCCCAGTTGCTGGTTCTGGTGGGTACGCTTGGTGAAGCGGTAACGGCGCTCGTTGTGGCCGGTCATGACCGTCATGTCTTGCAGGTGGCAGTGACCGCCTTCCTCACAGACCGGGCAGTCGTGCGGGTGGTTGGTCATCAGCCATTCAACAACGCTGGCGCGAAAGGCCTTGGATTCTTCATCGTCGATGGAGATCCAGGTGCCATCGGTGGCAGGCGTCATGCAGGACATGACGATGCGGCCACGGGTGTCGTTTTCGTCGGTGTACTGCTTGACCGCGCACTGGCGGCAAGCGCCAACGCTGCCTAGGGCAGGGTGCCAGCAGAAATACGGAATATCGAGGCCTAGCGACAGACATGCCTGTAACAGGTTGTCTGCCCCATCGACTTCGAGCGCTTTGCCGTCTACGTGGATAGTGGCCATGGTTCAAAGTTCTTCGTTGGCCCGGTGTCAGCGGGCGTGGCTAATGGAATCTTGTTATCCGCGTGAATCAGAACAGCCGCTTGCGGCGTCATCACACGAGAAAGCGAAGGGCACGGACCCTTCGCCTTTTTAAGCGTTACGCGCCGACTACGATCGGCCTTGCCAGAGGCGGGACGGCGGCGCTGGTAGGCGCGATGCCGGCTTCGAACTCTGGGCGGAAGTATTTGATTGCGCTGCCCAACGGCTCCACGGCGCCCGGTGCGTGAGCACAGAAGGTCTTGCCTGGGCCGAGGAAGCCGACCAGACCCAGCAGGGTCTCGATGTCGCCGGGCTGACCTTCGCCGTTCTCAATGGCCATCAGGAGCTTGACGCTCCATGGCAAACCATCGCGGCACGGGGTGCAGAAACCACAGGATTCACGCGCGAAGAACTGCTCCATGTTGCGCAGCAGGGACACCATGTTGACGCTGTCGTCCACCGCCATGGCCAGGCCGGTACCCATGCGGGTGCCTACTTTGGCGATGCCGCCGGCGTACATTTGTGCGTCCAGGTGCTCCGGCAGCAGGAAGCCGGTACCGGCGCCGCCTGGCTGCCAGCACTTGAGCTTGAAGCCATCGCGCATACCGCCGGCGTAGTCTTCGAACAGCTCACGGCCAGTGACGCCGAATGGCAGTTCCCACAGGCCCGGGTTCTTGACCTTGCCGGAGAAGCCCATGAGCTTGGTGCCCATGTCGTCACTGCCTTCGCGGGCCAACGATTTGTACCACTCCACGCCGTCGCCGATGATCGCCGGCACGTTGCACAGGGTCTCGACGTTGTTCACGCACGTCGGCTTGCCCCACACGCCAACGGCGGCCGGGAAGGGCGGCTTGGAGCGCGGGTTGGCGCGACGGCCTTCGAGGGAGTTGATCAGTGCGGTTTCTTCACCGCAGATGTAACGCCCGGCGCCGGTGTGGACGAACAGCTCGAAATCAAAACCCGAACCCAGGATGTTTTTACCCAGCAGGCCCGCAGCCTTGGCTTCTTCCACGGCACGGTTGAGGTGCTTGGCGGCGGTGGTGTACTCGCCACGCAGGAAGATGTAGCCACGGTAGGTTTTCAGCGCGCGAGCGCTGATCAGCATGCCTTCGATCAGCAGATGGGGCAGTTGCTCCATCAGCATGCGGTCTTTCCAGGTGTTGGGCTCCATCTCGTCCGCGTTGCACAGCAGGTAGCGGATGTTGATGGATTCGTCCTTGGGCATCAGGCCCCACTTGACGCCCGTGGGAAAGCCTGCACCGCCGCGACCTTTCAAGCCGGCGTCTTTCACGGTCTGGACGATGTCGTCCTGGGCCATGTCGGCGAAGGCCTTGCGTGCTGCCGCGTAACCGTTCTTGGCCTGGTACTCGTCGAGCCACACAGCCTCGCCGTCGTCACGCAGACGCCAGGTCAGGGGATGGGTCTCTGGCGAGCGCTTGATGCGGTTGGCCGGGCCGAAGGAAGTCAGGGTCATACGTAGCCCTCCAACAGCTTGGCAACGCCAGCTGGCTGTACGTCACCGAAGGTGTCGTCGTCGATCATCAGTGCCGGGGCCTTGTCGCAGTTGCCCAGGCAGCAGACCGGCAGCAGGGTGAAGCGGCCGTCGGCGGTGGTCTGGCCCAGGCCGATGCCCAGCTTGCTCTGGATTTCGCTGACCACGGACTCGTGGCCACCGATGTAGCAGACCATGCTGTCGCAGACGCGAATGATGTGGCGGCCAACCGGCTGGCGGAAGATCTGGCTGTAGAACGTCGCCACGCCTTCAACGTCGCTGGCCGGGATGCCGAGGATCTCGCCAATGGCGTACAGGGCGCCGTCCGGCACCCAGCCACGTTCCTTCTGGACGATCTTCAGGGCTTCGATCGACGCCGCGCGCGGGTCTTCGTAGTGATGCAGCTCGTGCTCGATGGCCGAGCGCTCGGTTTCGCTCAGGGCGAAACGGTCTGTCTGGATAAGCGTGCTGTTCATGCTTAGCGGTCCACGTCGGCCATAACGAAATCGATACTACCCAGGTACGCGATCAAGTCCGCGACCATGCTGCCTTGGATCACCGAAGGGATCTGCTGCAGGTGCGGGAAGCTTGGGGTGCGAATCCGGGTGCGGTAGCTCATGGTGCCGCCATCGCTCGTCAGGTAATAACTGTTGATGCCCTTGGTCGCTTCGATCATCTGGAAGGATTCGTTGGCCGGCATGACCGGGCCCCACGAAACTTGCAGGAAGTGCGTGATCAGGGTCTCGATGTGCTGCAGCGTGCGCTCTTTGGGCGGCGGCGTGGTCAGCGGGTGATCCGCCTTGTACGGGCCTTCCGGCATGTTGCGCATGCATTGTTCGATGATCTTCAGGCTCTGGCGCATTTCTTCGACGCGCACGATGCAGCGGTCGTAGGCATCGCCATTGGCGGCCAGCGGCACTTCGAATTCGAAGTTCTCGTAACCGGAGTACGGGCGAGCCTTACGCAGGTCGAAGTCGCAACCGGTCGAACGCAGGCCGGAACCGGTGACGCCCCATTCCAGGGCTTCTTTGGTGTTGTAGGCCGCGACGCCGATGGTCCGGCCACGCAGGATGCTGTTGTCCAGGGCGGCTTTCTGGTATTCGTCCAGGCGCTTTGGCATCCACTCGACGAAATCCTTGACCAGTTTTTCCCAGCCGCGCGGCAGGTCGTGGGCGACGCCACCGATGCGGTACCAGGCCGGGTGCAGACGGAAACCGGTAATGGCTTCGATCACCGTGTACGCCTTCTGACGGTCGGTGAAGGTGAAGAACACCGGGGTCATGGCGCCGACGTCCTGGATGTAGGTACCCAGGAACAGCAGGTGGCTGGTGATCCGGAAGAACTCGGCCATCATGATGCGGATGACGTCGACCTTCTCGGGCACCTTGATCCCCGCCAGCTTCTCGACCGAGAGCACGTACGGCAGGTTGTTCATCACGCCGCCGAGGTAGTCGATACGGTCGGTGTACGGGATGAAGCTGTGCCAGGACTGACGCTCGGCCATCTTCTCGGCACCACGGTGGTGGTAGCCGATGTCCGGTACGCAGTCGACGATTTCTTCGCCGTCCAGTTGCAGGATGATACGGAACGCACCGTGGGCCGAAGGGTGGTTCGGACCCAGGTTGAGGAACATGTAGTCCTCGTTCGCGCCGGAACGCTTCATGCCCCAGTCTTCAGGTTTGAAGCGCGCGGCTTCTTCTTCGAGCTGTTGCTTGGCCAGGGTCAGGCTGAACGGGTCGAACTCGGTGGCACGGGCCGGGAAGTCCTTGCGCAGCGGGTGACCTTCCCAGGTCGGCGGCATCATGATGCGGGTCAGGTGCGGGTGACCGGCAAAGTTGATGCCGTACATGTCCCACACTTCACGCTCGTACCAGTTGGCGTTCGGCCAGATACCGGTGACGGTCGGCACGCTAAGGTCGCTCTCGGACAAGGCGACCTTGATCATGACGTCACTATTACGTTCGATCGACATCAAGTGGTAGAACACGGTGAAGTCGACGCCGTTCGGCAGCCCTTGACGCTTGGTGCGCAGGCGCTCGTCCACGCCATGCAGGTCATAGAGCATGACGTACGGCTTGGGCAGGCTGCGCAGGAAGGTCAGGACTTCGACGAGTTTGGCACGGGCAACCCAAAGCACCGGCATGCCGGTGCGGGTAGGCTGGGCGGTGAACGCCTCTGGGCCAAAACGGTTGTTCAGTTCGACGACCACATCCTGGTCGTCTGCCTTGTAAGGCGGGATGTACAGAGCACTGCCTGTAGTCATGGTTATTTATCGCTTTCGGTCAACGTAAAGAATGAAGCCAGCTTCTCGTTTCTTGGTAAGAACAGATCTGGATCAGACTTCGTCGGGGCTGCGCAGGTTGGTGACCTGAATACGCTGTTCGCGGCGCGCATCCTTTTGCGAAGGCATCTCGGCGCGATAGACGCCTTGATCACCAACGACCCAGGAAAGTGGGCGACGCTCCTGGCCAATCGACTCCTGCAAGAGCATCAAGCCTTGCAGAAAAGCTTCAGGGCGGGGCGGGCAGCCAGGCACGTAGACGTCCACGGGCAGGAACTTGTCCACCCCTTGAACGACGGAGTAGATGTCGTACATGCCACCGGAGTTGGCGCACGAACCCATGGAGATGACCCATTTAGGTTCGAGCATTTGCTCGTAGAGACGCTGAATGATCGGCGCCATCTTGATGAAGCAGGTACCGGCGATAACCATGAAATCCGCCTGACGCGGCGATGCCCGGATAACCTCGGCGCCGAAGCGTGCGATGTCGTGGGGCGCCGTGAAGGCGGTGGTCATTTCCACGTAGCAGCACGAAAGACCGAAGTTGTACGGCCACAGGGAGTTCTTGCGTCCCCAGTTGATCGTGCCGTTCAGCACGTCTTCCAGCTTGCCCATGAAGATGTTTTTGTGGACTTGATCTTCTAACGGATCGGAAACGGTTTCCCGTTCGCCGATCGGGTACTGCTCGTTAGGAGCATCCGGGTCGATCCTGGTGAGATTGTATTGCATTGCCAAAGCCTCATTGTTTCAGCTTCGCTTGCCGCTTACGACGAGCTTCCGGAGCCCAGTCAAGGGCGCCCACTCGGAATAGGTAGACAAGGCCTGCCAACAGAATTGCTATGAAAACGAGAGCTTCGACGAATCCGGTCCAGCCGCTTTCGCGGACGGACACAGACCATGCAAAGAGAAAGAGGGCTTCGATATCGAAGATCACGAACAGCATCGCGACCAGATAGAATTTGGCTGAGAGCCGCAAGCGGGCGCCACCTGTAGGTAGCATGCCGGACTCGAACGGTTCGTTTTTGCTGCGGCCCCAGGCTTTTGACCCAAGGAGGCTGGAGACGCCGAGCATGAAGGCACAAAGGCCGCCGACACCCAGAAGGAAAATGGCAAAGCCCCAGTTGTGGGCCATGAGTCCTGTCGCTTCGGGCATGCTGGTAATCCTTAACAGAGAGCAAAGGTCTCTGAGCTTGATAAAGAAATAAAGCAGTGACGATATGTCGCAGCGCAATCAATCCCGCTGATTTTATGGCTAAACACCGGGCAAGTAAATTTTCTGTGGCGAAATTATTTATAAGAATAAGGACATAGCGCTGCTCCAAACCCCCGCAGCCCTTGCGTTGCGGGCATTAGCCGGGTTTTCATCAATATTGTTTTGTAGGGAATGTAACGAACATTGCCACTGCTAAATGATAATCAATATTGTTTGTGGTGGTTTTTAAACTGGTTATCGGGGTTGCGGCCGGGAAGTTGTCTTTTATGTGCGTTACAGCAAGTAGTGAAGGCGACCGTTTTAGCGGATTTTTCTGACACCGATACCGCGCTGGATCAATGTTTTCACACGGGCACCACCGTCCCCTGTGGGAGCGGGTTTTGCGGTGATTGGAGAATGGCAGGCAAAAAAACGCCCCGAACCAGTCGGGGCGTCAGATGTGCAGCGCTGCGATTAGCTTTCTACTCGGTCCGCAACGGCCGTTTACTCAGAAGCAGATCAGTGGAACTGTTCTTCTTCGGTCGAGCCGGTCAGTGCGGTTACCGAGGACGAACCACCCTGGATGACGGTGGTCATGTCGTCGAAGTAGCCGGTGCCCACTTCCTGCTGGTGAGCCACGAAGGTGTAACCCTTGGCGGCGTCAGCGAATTCCTGCTCCTGCAGCTTCACGTAGGCGGTCATGTCGTTGCGGGCGTAGTCGTGCGCCAGGTTGAACATGCTGTGCCACATGTTGTGAATGCCGGCCAGGGTGATGAACTGGTGCTTGTAGCCCATGGCGGACAGTTCGCGCTGGAACTTGGCGATGGTCGCGTCGTCCAGGTTTTTCTTCCAGTTGAAGGAAGGCGAGCAGTTGTACGACAGCAGTTGGTCCGGGTATTCCTTCTTGATCGCTTCAGCGAAGCGACGAGCCTCGTCCAGGTCCGGCTTGGCGGTTTCGCACCAGATCAGGTCGGCGTACGGTGCGTAGGCCAGGCCGCGAGCGATCGCCTGGTCCAGGCCAGCGCGTACTTTGTAGAAACCTTCCTGGGTGCGCTCGCCAGTCACGAACGGCTGGTCGTACGGGTCGCAGTCGGAAGTCAGCAGGTCAGCTGCGTTAGCGTCGGTACGGGCCAGGATGATGGTCGGCGTGCCGGCAACGTCAGCCGCCAGACGGGCAGCGGTCAGCTTCTGTACGGCTTCCTGGGTTGGAACTAGTACCTTGCCGCCCATGTGGCCGCATTTCTTCACGGACGCGAGCTGGTCTTCGAAGTGAACGCCGGCGGCGCCTGCCTCGATCATGCTCTTCATCAGCTCGTAAGCGTTCAGTACGCCGCCGAAACCGGCTTCGGCGTCAGCCACGATTGGCGCGAAGTAGTCGATGTAGCCCGCGTCGCCCGGGTTCTTGCCGGCTTTCCACTGGATCTGGTCGGCGCGACGGAACGAGTTGTTGATGCGCTTGACCACGGTCGGAACCGAGTCAACCGGGTACAGGGACTGGTCTGGGTACATCGATTCTGCAGAGTTGTTGTCTGCAGCAACCTGCCAGCCCGAAAGGTAGATGGCCTGGATACCGGCCTTGACCTGTTGTACGGCCTGGCCGCCGGTCAGGGCGCCCATGCAATTGACGAAATCTTTCTCAGGACGGAAGGCTGGCTTGGCACCCTGGGTGACCAGGTTCCACAGCTTTTCAGCGCCCATTTTTGCAAAGGTGTGCTCAGGTTGAACCGAGCCACGCAGACGGACGACGTCAGCAGCGGAGTAAGTGCGTGTCACGCCTTTCCAGCGCGGGTTTTCAGCCCAGTCTTTTTCAAGGGCTGCAATTTGCTGTTCGCGTGTCAGTGCCATGGAGATAAACCTCGTCGCATAGGTCTTGGGTGGAAAATTCCTGTTCCGCCACGTACGCACATTCAAAGTGGGGCGTAGATGGCTGCTCGCTGACCAGAGGCTTGAGGACTCAAGTCGGTTTGGCGCAGGAGGCGACGGGATGAACGGTGGGCTCGAGGAGGAGGCTGAGCAGGTAAGGGCGAGCTGTCGGGCGCATTCGGGCGTCGTGGGCCTTCATACGATCATCAGTGTGGTGCCGGGCTACCTATTACGCTTCCGTCCCTCGGGACAACTTCGTTCCAGTCGCAACCTCGTCAAACACACCTTGTGGGCGGTACAGACACGAATCGGCTCAGGTCGGTAAGGTGAGAGCGGCGATCCGAAGGCCCTTGCCAGGGCCCCTGATTAGCGGGAGCGAGGCCATCATGCCTTCGCTTTTTTGCCTCGTCAAACGTTTTGTAGTGCTTTTTTTCAGGCACTACATCTTTGGTCTAATACGACTAATCAGTCAGTTTCCGGTGTCTCAGTCCAAGGTGTCGACTTTCACCCGCAGGGTCATGTCATCCCGGCCTTGAGTCCCGTAGTGGCGGGTCATGCCTTGTTTGCCGGCCTGGTTCTGGCGGTTGATTCCGGCCAGGGTGATCCATTCGCCCAGGCGACCGCTGACGCTGGTGTCGGTACTTTGCACGTTCACTACATCGGGACGTTCCTGGCTCATGTGGTCACGGTTGGTGCTGATGGCCAGGTGTACGGTTTCGCCGGTGACGCTGGCGGTGACGTAGAAACCCTGGGTGACGTTGCGGTATTCGGTCTGGCTGAGCAGGCGGCCGTCGGTGTCGGTCCGGGTGCTGGTGAGCGGTACGCTCTGGCCGGTCTGGATCAGCGCGGGAACGCCTTCGCTGGCCTGAATCTGCTGGATGCCGCCCTCGCGGCTGGCGGTGCTGTAGCTGATGATCTGGGTTTGCGGGTCGCCGCTGTCTTGCTGGTTGTTTTCGCTGCTGTCGACGGTAATCAATAGGCGTTTGGGGGCGGTGTCCAGTTGCGCAAGCAGGGTCTTGAGTTCGTCGATCTTGGCGGGTTCGGCGTTGACGATCAGTTGATTGCCGTAGGCGCTGACGGTACCGTCCTTGCCGATGAAGCGCTGTGCAACCGGCAGCAGGTCTGCGCTGGTGCGATGGTTGAGCGGCACCACCTCGGTCGCGGCCATGGCCGAAAAGCTGCAGGTCAGCAGCAACGTGGTGAGCAGGGTGCGTAGGGACATGTCCGTTATCTCCGCGTTCAAATAGCTTGATAGTGCCAGTTTGTCGGCCTGCGGTGGGGCAAGTTGAATCGTAGACAGCAAAACGCCCCGGCATCCGAAGATGGCGGGGCGTTTTGGGGTGTTGTCGACGTGTAATTGTGGCGAGGGAGCTTGCTCCCGCTGGGCTGCGCAGCAGCCCTGATAATTTTGGGGCCGCTTCGCGACCCAGCGGGAGCAAGCTCCCTCGCCACAGGGTCTCAGGCCGAATTGCGCACCATGTCTACGTGGGGAATCCCTGCTTCCAGGAATTCCTCGCTGACGATGCGAAAGCCCAGGCGCTCATAGAACGCCGTGGCTTGCACCTGGGCGCTGAGCATCTGCTGCTTGAGCCCGCGCTTCTCGGCTTCACCGATCACCGCTTGCATCAAGGCGTCGCCGACTTTCAGGCCGCGCCAGTCCTTGAGTACCGATACCCGGCCGATGTGGCCATCGGGCAGCAGGCGGGCGGTACCAATGGGGAAGTCGCCTTCAAGGGCGAGGAAATGCACGGCGCTTGCGTCGTCGGCATCCCACTCCAGTTCAGGCGGAACCGATTGCTCGGCGATGAACACCGCTTCACGAATGCGCCGGATCTCGGCGTTATCCTTTTGCCAGTCTGCGACACTTACGTGAATCTTATTCATCGGCAAACCCCAGGCTTCCTTGCTTGACCAGTTCACACAGCAGGCTGCGGCCGTCTTCGTCGCTCAGCCACTGGCCGAGGTTGTCGATATGCAGGGCATCGGCGGCGCAGATCATTTTCAGCAGTTCGCGCAGTTTGCCCGGCAGGTAACGGCTCTGGCCGCTGGCGAACAGCAGCAGATCGTCGTCCACTTCCGACCACGCCAGGCGTGCGCTCGGGTTGCGGATCAGCACGGCGCCTTGTTCCAGGCTGCTCAGCAGGTCGTCTTCTGCCAGTTCCGGGCCAACCACCAGTTCCGGGTAGCGCGGCTCGGTCATGAACTGGCCAAACCAGGTCAGCAGCAGGCGTTCGTCGCTCATGTGCTCGGCCAGCAGGCTTTTCAGGCGGTCGAGGGCGTCGTGCTGGATCTGGTGCGGGTCGACGGCAGGTTGTGCGTCGGCGTCGGTGTAGCGCTCTTCGTCAGGCAGGAACTGGCTGAGGAAGTCGGTGAAGTGGGTCAGCACTTCGGCTGCGCTCGGGGCGCGGAAGCCGACCGAGTAGGTCATGCAGTCATCGATCGCCACGCCACAGTGGGCCAGGCGTGGCGGCAGGTACAGCATGTCGCCCGGTTCCAGTACCCATTCTGCGGTTTCTTCGAACTCGGCGAGGATGCGCAGGTCGGCGTGTTGCAGCAGTGGGCTTTCGGAGTCGCACATCTGGCCGATTTTCCAGTTGCGCTTGCCATGGCCTTGCAGCAGGAACACGTCGTAGTTGTCGAAGTGCGGGCCGACGCTACCACCTGGTGCGGCGAAGCTGATCATCACGTCGTCGATGCGCCAGCTCGGCAGGAAGCGGAAGTGCTCCAGCAGCTCGCTGACTTCCGGCACGAACTGATCCACTGCCTGTACCAGCAGGGTCCACTCGCGCTCTGGCAGCTTGCTGAATTCGTCTTCGGCGAACGGGCCGCGGCGCAATTCCCACGGGCGCTCGCCGTGTTCGATGACCAGGCGCGATTCGACTTCTTCTTCCAGCGCCAGGCCGGCCAGTTCGTCGGCGTCGATCGGGCTTTCGAAGTCAGGAATCGCCTGGCGGATCAGCAGGGGTTTTTTCTGCCAGTAGTCGCGCAGGAATTCCCGTGCCGTGATGCCACCCAGAAGTTGAAGAGGAATATCAGGATTCATGTGTAACCTATTGAAAAAAAGCACTTTTCAGACGGGAATAAAAACGCCCGGCGCTGCCGGGCGTCTCAAGAGGTCAAGCGACAGTCAGATGCGTTTGGCTTGTGCCACGGCGTTGCCGATGTAGTTGGCCGGGGTGAGCAGTTTCAGCTCGGCCTTGGCCTCGGCAGGCATGTCCAGTGCATCGATGAAAGTCTGCAGCGCTTCAGGGCTGATGCCCTTGCCGCGGGTCAGTTCTTTCAGCTTTTCGTACGGGTTTTCGATGTTGTAGCGGCGCATCACGGTCTGGATCGGCTCGGCCAGTACTTCCCAGCAAGCGTCCAGGTCAGCGGCGATCTTCTGGGCGTTGAGCTCCAGCTTGCTGATGCCTTTGAGGCTGGCTTCGTACGCGATCACGCTATGGGCGAAGCCCACGCCGAGGTTGCGCAGTACGGTGGAGTCGGTCAGGTCGCGCTGCCAGCGGGAAATTGGCAGCTTGCTCGCCAGGTGCTGGAACAGGGCGTTGGCGATCCCCAGGTTGCCTTCGGAGTTTTCGAAGTCGATCGGGTTGACCTTGTGCGGCATGGTCGAGGAGCCGATTTCGCCAGCGATGGTGCGCTGCTTGAAGTAGCCCAGGGAGATGTAGCCCCAGATGTCGCGGTCGAAGTCGATCAGGATGGTGTTGAAGCGCGCGATGGCGTCGAACAGCTCGGCGATGTAGTCGTGCGGCTCGATCTGCGTGGTGTACGGGTTGAAGCCCAGGCCCAGCTCTTCTTCGATGAAGGTGCGGGCGTTGGCTTCCCAGTCGATCTGCGGGTAGGCCGACAGGTGGGCGTTGTAGTTGCCTACGGCGCCGTTGATCTTGCCCAGCAGCGGAACGGCGGCGACCTGGGCGATCTGGCGCTCCAGGCGGTAAACCACGTTGGCCAGTTCCTTGCCCAGGGTGGTCGGCGAAGCCGGCTGGCCGTGGGTGCGCGACAGCATCGGTACGTCGGCGAAACGGATCGCCAGTTCGCGGATGGCCTCGGCAGTCTGGCGCATCAGTGGCAGCATCACTTCATCACGGCCTTCGCGCAGCATCAGGGCGTGGGACAGGTTGTTGATGTCCTCGCTGGTGCAGGCAAAGTGGATGAACTCGCTGACCTTGGCCAGTTCCGGCAGCTTGGCCGCTTGCTCTTTGAGCAGGTACTCGATGGCTTTGACGTCGTGGTTGGTGGTGCGCTCGATCTCTTTGACACGCTCGGCGTGTTCCAGGGAGAAGTTTTCCGCCAGGGTGTTCAGTGCAGCGTTGGCTTCGGCGGAAAACGCCGGCACTTCGCTGATGGCGGGGTGAGCGGCCAGGCGCTGGAGCCAGCGCACTTCAACCAGTACGCGAGCGCGGATCAGGCCGTACTCGCTAAAAATTGGGCGCAGGGCCTGGGTTTTGCCGGCGTAGCGGCCGTCAACAGGGGAAACCGCAGTGAGCGAAGAGAGCTGCATGGGGTGTTCTCGGACAGTCGGGCAACGAAATGGGGCGCGTATCATACATGAAAAAATCCGCCGGTCCGTTGCCAACTGACCAGCGTATTACGCGTTACAGACTACAAAAGCGATGTTTCAGGTGCGGTTCAGCTGTTGCGCATCAGCGGATACAGCTCTTTGAGCAGTTTGCGCCGGCTGATCACCAGCTGCCAGCGATGGCCGCCCAGTTGCCGCCACAGGCGCGCCGAACGGATGCCGGCCAACAGCAGGGCGCGGATCTTCGAGGCGTTGCTCGGTTGCTGCAGGTTGCGCATGTCGCCGTGTACCTGGATGCGTTGGCGCAAGGTGCTCAACGTGTCCTGGTACAGCGCGCCGCAGGCGGCGATCACGTTTTCGTGAGCCGGGCCGAAATGTTCCACCTGGGACTGGATCTGGGGCAGACGCTTGCCGATGACGTCGAGCATGTCCTCGCGCTTGGCCAGTTGTCGCTCAAGGCCCAGCATCGACAGGGCGTAGCGCAGCGGTTCGCGTTGCAGGGTGTTGGGGTCGCGTTCGAGGGCGCCGATCAATGCGCGATAGCCTTCGCGCAAGTTGAGGTCGTCGCCACCGTAGACTTCCAGGGTGTCCTTGGGGTCGCGGATCAGCAGGCTGCCGAGCATGCAGGTCAGGCCCGCTTCGCTGACCTGGCCGGTCTTGGCGATCTTGTCCACCAGCACGGCGGCCAGAAACACGCCGCCCAATGCCGTCAGTTGCTCCTGGGTCGGGCTCATGGGCGCGCATCCTTGCTGCGCCAGGGTTCGGCGACTTCAATGACGCCGCCACCTAGGCAGATTTCACCGTCATAGAAGACGACCGACTGGCCCGGGGTGACCGCGCGTTGCGGGTCGTCGAAGATGGCGCGGTAGCCGCTGGCGGTTTTTTCCAGGGTGCAGGGCTGGTCGCCCTGGCGGTAGCGTACTTTCGCCGTCAGGCGGCGTGGCTCGCTCAGGTCGACCGGGTTGACCCAATAGATCTCGGAGGCGAGCAGGGCGCGGGAGAACAGCCACGGGTGGTCGTTGCCCTGGCCGACGATCAGCTCGTTGTGCTCCAGGTCCTTGATCAACACGTACCACGGCTCGTCGCTGGCGTCTTTCAGGCCGCCGATGCCCAGGCCCTGGCGCTGGCCGATGGTGTGGTACATCAGGCCATGGTGGCGGCCGATCACTTCACCTTCGGTGGTCTTGATTTCGCCTGGCTGGGCCGGCAGGTATTGCTTGAGGAAGTCGCTGAAGCGTCGCTCACCGATAAAGCAGATGCCGGTGGAGTCTTTCTTCTTGGCGGTGGCCAGGTCGTGTTTCTCGGCGATCGCGCGGACTTCGGGTTTTTCCAGTTCGCCGACCGGGAACAGGGTCTTGGCGATCTGTTCACCGCCCACGGCGTGCAGGAAGTAGCTCTGGTCCTTGTTCGGGTCCAGGCCCTTGAGCAGTTCGGTGCGGCCATCGATATCGCGACGGCGCACGTAGTGACCGGTGGCGATCAGGTCCGCGCCGAGCATCATGGCGTAGTCGAGGAACGCCTTGAACTTGATTTCACGGTTGCACAGGATGTCCGGGTTCGGCGTGCGACCGGCCTTGTATTCGGCCAGGAAGTGTTCGAACACGTTGTCCCAGTACTCGGCGGCGAAGTTGGCGGTGTGCAGCTTGATGCCAATCCTGTCGCACACGGCCTGGGCGTCTGCCAGGTCATCCATGGCGGTGCAGTACTCCGTACCGTCGTCCTCTTCCCAGTTCTTCATGAACAGGCCTTCCACCTGATAACCCTGCTCGATCAGCAGTAAGGCAGAAACGGAAGAGTCCACGCCGCCGGACATGCCGACAATGACGCGCTTCTTTTGAGTGTCAGAAGGGGCTGGATCACGCATAGGAGTTTAATGAGTGTCTTGAAAAAGGACGCGATTCTAGCAGGCCCGGGCCCACAAGGCTAAAGAGAAGGGCGGATCAGTTCGAGGTCGAAGTGCTGGCCGTCCAGATAATCGTCGATACAGCGGATGATCAGCTCGCTGCGCCAGTGGTCGCGCTGATTCATGAGCTCGTCGCGGGTCAGCCACTTGGCGCCGACGATGCCGTCGTCCAGTTGATAGTCCGGATGGTGTTGCAGTGGTTTGGCGCTGAAGCAGACCCGTTGATAGGTTACGCCGTTACTGGGGGCGGTGTAGAGGTAAATGCCGATGACGCCCGTGGGTTCGACGTCCCAGCCGGTTTCCTCAAGGGTTTCACGCACGGCGGCTTCGATCAGGGTTTCGTCTGGATCCAGATGGCCGGCGGGCTGGTTGAGCACCGTGTGTCCGGCCTTGAGTTCTTCGACCATCAGGAAGCGGCCGTTGTCCTCGACAATGGTGGCGACGGTGATGTGGGGTTTCCAGTCCATGGGGCATCCTCAATTCTGAAAGTGAAATGCAGTCAATGTGGGAGCGGGCTTGCTCGCGAAGGCAATGGGTCAGTCAATGTAGGTGTTGAATGATAAACCGCTTTCGCGAGCAAGCCCGCTCCCACATTGGTCCAGGCTCTACAGATAAATGTGTGTGAAGGCCAGAAACAGAAACCCCGGCGCTGGGCCGGGGTTCCTTTGCATCCTTACAGCCTTACACCAGCGCAGCAATCGCCGCGTTGAAGGTGTTGCTCGGGCGCATGGCCTTGCTGATCAGCTCGGCGCTGGCGTGGTAGTAGCCGCCGATGTCCACTGGCTTGCCCTGCACGGCGTTGAGCTCGGCAACGATGGTCGCCTCGTTCTCGGTCAGGGTCTTGGCCAGTTGGGTGAACTGGGCCTGCAGCGCAGCGTCTTCGGTCTGGGCGGCCAGGGCCTGGGCCCAGTACAGCGCCAGGTAGAAGTGGCTGCCGCGGTTGTCGATGTTGCCGACTTTACGCGATGGCGACTTGTTGTTGTCCAGGAACTGGCCGGTGGCCTGGTCCAGGGTCTTGGCCAGAACCAGCGCCTTGGGGTTGTTGTAGGTAACGCCCAGGTGCTCAAGCGACGCGGCCAGGGCCAGGAACTCGCCCAGCGAATCCCAGCGCAGGAAGTTTTCTTCCAGCAGCTGTTGAACGTGCTTCGGCGCCGAACCGCCAGCGCCGGTTTCGAACAGGCCACCACCATTCATCAGCGGCACGATCGACAGCATCTTGGCACTGGTGCCCAGTTCCATGATCGGGAACAGGTCGGTCAGGTAGTCGCGCAGCACGTTGCCGGTCACCGAGATGGTGTCGAGGCCTTCGCGGGTACGGTCCAGGGTGAACTTCATCGCGTCGACAGGCGACATGATGCGGATGTCCAGGCCGGCGGTGTCGTGATCCTTCAGGTAGGCCTGAACTTTCTCGATTACCACGCCGTCGTGGGCGCGCATCGGGTCCAGCCAGAAAATCGCCGGAGTTGCGCTTGCGCGAGCACGGTTGACGGCCAGCTTGACCCAGTCCTGGATCGGCGCGTCTTTGGTCTGGCACATGCGGAAGATGTCGCCGGCTTCAACCGGTTGCTCCAGCAGGGTGCGACCGGCGCTGTCGGAAACGCGAACCACGCCGTCGGCCTTGATCTGGAAGGTCTTGTCGTGGGAGCCGTACTCTTCGGCTTTTTTCGCCATCAGGCCAACGTTTGGCACGCTGCCCATGGTGGTCGGATCGAAGGTGCCGTGTTGCTTGCAGTCTTCGATCACCGCCTGGTAGATGGTGGCATAGCAGCGATCCGGGATCACGGCCTTGGTGTCGTGCAGCTGGCCGTCGGTGCCCCACATTTTGCCGGAGTCACGGATCATGGCCGGCATCGAGGCGTCGACGATGACGTCGCTCGGCACGTGCAGGTTGGTGATGCCTTTGTCGGAGTTGACCATGGCCAGCGACGGACGAGCGGCGTAGACCGCCTGGATGTCGGCTTCGATCGCAGCTTGTTGCTCGGCCGGCAAGGCCTTGATGCGAGCGTACAGGTCGCCGATGCCGTTGTTCAGGTTGAAGCCGATTTGAGCCAGCACGTCAGCGTGCTTGGCCAGTGCGTCTTTATAGAACTCGGCAACGATCTGGCCGAACATGATCGGGTCGGAGACCTTCATCATGGTGGCTTTGAGGTGAACCGACAGCAGCACGCCCTTGGCCTTGGCGTCTTCGATCTCGGCGGCGATGAAGCTGCGCAGCGCGTTTTTGCTCATGACCGCGCAATCGAGGATCTCACCGGCTTGTACGGTGGTTTTTGCCTTCAGGACGGTGGAGGTACCGTCCTGGGCGATCAGTTCGATTTTGACGGCGTCAGCGGCGTCGATCAGGGCGGCTTTTTCGCTGCCGTAGAAATCGCCGGTGCTCATGTGCGCGACGTGGGACTTGGAGTCCTTGGCCCAGGCGCCCATTTTGTGCGGGTGCTTGCGTGCGTAGTTCTTGACCGACAGCGGAGCGCGGCGGTCGGAGTTGCCTTCGCGCAGAACCGGGTTGACCGCGCTGCCCTTGATCTTGTCGTAACGTGCCTTGGCGTCCTTGTCGGCATCGCTGGTCACGGTTTCCGGGTAGTCCGGCAGGGCATAGCCCTGGGCTTGAAGCTCTTTGATCGCGGCTTGCAGTTGTGGAACCGAAGCGCTGATGTTTGGCAACTTGATGATGTTGGCTTCAGGCGTAACGGCCAGGGCGCCCAGTTCGGCGAGGTGGTCGGCTACGGCTTTGTCGCCCAGTTGCTCGGGGAAGCTGGCCAGAATACGACCTGCCAGCGAGATATCGCGGGTTTCGACAGCGATATCGGCTGAAGCGGTGAAGGCTTCAACGATCGGGAGCAGGGAATAGGTGGCGAGGGCGGGAGCTTCGTCGGTGAAGGTGTAGATGATCTTCGAGCGGGTGGGCATATTCGGATTAACTCTCTTCTTTGCTAGAGCGTGCGCAGAAACTCGAGGGGCGCCGGGTAAGCGCGTTCGTTCAAAGTCATCCATGAGCCGAATGTCGAGGTTTCTTCGCGGTGATGTTGGGTGCATCAGTCGAGCGTCAAGCGGGTGGGCTGCGATAACAGTCCGGCTTTTCGGGCCTCGGGTCTCGGCTACATTTCCTGTTGCAGAGCGGTCGGCCGTCGTGACTCTGTGGTCAGCGGCGGCATTATACATAGGTAGCTGGCAAAGCGCCGATGGTTCATACGCAACTCGTCTCGTCCATTGGTCTAAAGGTCGCACCCGCATCGGGGAGTAGAGGCGGCCAGTGTGCTTGAATTTGGCGCTTTTCCCTTTGCTTTCAGGCTTGTAGGCCGCGAACTGCACCGGTTTCGCTACCTGGGAGTGGAACATGAGGTTCCCGTCCAGATTCAACTGGGGTACGCTCGGACGCAGCCAGATGTTCAATCCACACAACGGAGTTCAGCATGGGATACAAGAAGATTCAGGTTCCAGCAGTCGGCGACAAAATCACCGTCAACGCAGACCATTCTCTCAATGTTCCTAACAACCCGATCATCCCGTTCATTGAAGGGGATGGTATTGGCGTTGATATCAGCCCGGTCATGATCAAGGTTGTCGATGCTGCTGTTAAGAAGGCTTACGGCGGCGAACGCAAGATTTCCTGGATGGAAGTGTATGCCGGGGAAAAAGCGACTCAGGTTTACGATCAGGACACCTGGCTGCCTCAGGAAACTCTGGACGCAGTCAAGGATTACGTGGTTTCCATCAAGGGTCCGCTGACCACGCCGGTCGGTGGCGGTATCCGCTCCCTCAACGTTGCCTTGCGCCAGCAGCTTGACCTGTATGTGTGCCTGCGCCCTGTGCGCTGGTTCGAAGGCGTGCCTAGCCCGGTCAAGAAGCCGGGCGACGTCGACATGACGATCTTCCGCGAGAACTCGGAAGACATCTACGCCGGTATCGAGTGGAAGGCCGGCTCGCCGGAGGCGACCAAGGTCATCAAGTTCCTTAAAGAAGAAATGGGCGTCACCAAGATCCGTTTCGACGAAAACTGCGGCATCGGCGTCAAGCCGGTTTCCCTGGAAGGTACCAAGCGTCTGGCTCGCAAGGCCCTGCAGTATGTGGTCGACAATGATCGTGATTCGCTGACCATCGTCCACAAGGGCAACATCATGAAGTTCACCGAAGGTGCCTTCAAGGAATGGGCCTACGAAGTGGCGGCGCAAGAGTTCGGCGCCACCCTGCTCGACGGCGGTCCGTGGATGCAGTTCAAGAACCCGAAAACCGGCAAGAATGTCATCGTCAAGGACGCCATCGCCGACGCCATGCTCCAGCAGATCCTGCTGCGCCCGGCCGAGTACGATGTGATTGCCACCTTGAACCTGAACGGCGACTACCTGTCCGATGCCCTGGCGGCTGAAGTCGGTGGTATCGGTATTGCGCCAGGTGCCAACCTGTCCGACACCGTGGCCATGTTTGAAGCGACCCACGGTACTGCGCCTAAATATGCCGGCAAAGACCAGGTGAACCCGGGCTCGCTGATCCTGTCCGCTGAAATGATGCTGCGCCACATGGGCTGGACCGAAGCGGCCGACCTGATCATCAAGGGCACCAACGGCGCTATCTCGGCCAAGACCGTGACCTACGACTTCGAACGTCTGATGGAAGGCGCCACCTTGCTGTCTTCTTCGGCGTTTGGTGATGCACTGATCTCGCATATGTAAGCGGATCGGCGGCCAACAAAAAACCGGCCGGCTCAAGTGATTGAGTCGGCCGGTTTTTTTATGATCGGATGCTTGTCGGATTACGCCGTGGCGGTGTGGGTCTGCTCTACCTGGGTGACGGCTTGAGTTTCCTTGGCGGTGTTGATGTTGATGGCATGCAAGCCCTTGGGTCCCTGGATGATCTCGAAGATCACCGGTTGGCCTGCCTTCAGGGTCTTGTAGCCCTCCATCGTGATGGCGGAGTAGTGGGCAAACAGGTCGTCCGTTTTGCCTTCTTCATTGATAAAACCGTAACCCTTGGCATTGTTGAACCATTTCACCTTGCCGACTGCCATGCTCATATCCCTCTGCAACAGACTCCATCACTGGAGTATCATCCAGTTAATCCTCGTCAAATCCTCCATAATTGGATTCGACGGCAAGGACCTTTTTTACCCACTGTGGGCTCTATTGGTTGTAACACTGTTTTACCGATAGTCAAGGCGTCCAGGTGTTCGGAGTTGAAAAGCTCTAGCACCGCCCCCACCACTGTATTCAGCTCAACTGACGAACCTTTCTTTCCATGCATGCAATCAGCCAGATTCGACTAACATTCAATCAGGATCGCCCGGATTTACACGACGACGATTCCGCAGGCATTGCTGTGCAGGAGGCAAAACCTGCGTTGCAGGCACCGCCGATGTACAAGGTGGTTTTGTTCAACGATGACTACACACCGATGGATTTCGTCGTCGAAGTGCTCGAGGTGTTTTTTAACCTGAATCGAGAGCTGGCGACCAAGGTAATGCTGGCCGTCCATACAGAAGGACGGGCAGTATGTGGATTGTTTACCCGCGACATCGCCGAGACCAAGGCCATGCAGGTCAACCAGTACGCCAGGGAAAGCCAGCATCCGCTACTCTGTGAAATCGAGAAGGACGGTTAACGCCGACCACTTGGGTATGAGGTGAAGCTATGTTAAACCGCGAGCTCGAAGTCACCCTCAATCTCGCCTTCAAGGAGGCGCGTTCGAAACGTCATGAGTTCATGACCGTCGAACACCTCCTGTTGGCTCTATTGGATAATGAGGCAGCCGCCACCGTTTTGCGTGCCTGCGGCGCAAACCTCGACAAACTCAAGCATGACCTGCAGGAGTTCATCGACTCCACCACGCCTTTGATTCCTGTCCACGACGAGGATCGCGAAACCCAGCCAACCCTGGGCTTCCAGCGTGTACTGCAACGTGCTGTCTTCCATGTACAGAGCTCGGGTAAACGCGAAGTGACCGGCGCCAACGTGCTGGTTGCGATCTTCAGTGAGCAAGAGAGTCAGGCCGTGTTCCTGCTTAAACAGCAGAGCGTTGCCCGTATCGATGTCGTCAATTACATCGCCCATGGCATCTCCAAAGTGCCCGGGCATGGCGATCACTCCGAGGGTGAGCAAGATATGCAGGACGACGAGGGCGGTGAGTCTTCTTCTTCAAGCAATCCTCTGGATGCATATGCCAGCAACCTCAACGAGCTGGCGCGCCAGGGGCGTATCGACCCGCTGGTCGGGCGTGAAATGGAAGTCGAGCGCGTTGCGCAGATTCTGGCGCGTCGGCGCAAGAACAATCCGCTGCTGGTGGGCGAGGCTGGCGTGGGTAAAACCGCGATTGCCGAAGGCCTGGCCAAGCGCATTGTCGACAATCAGGTGCCTGACCTGTTGGCCAATAGCGTGGTGTATTCCCTTGACCTGGGTGCCTTGCTGGCGGGTACCAAGTACCGCGGCGATTTCGAGAAGCGCTTCAAGGCGCTGCTCAATGAGCTGAAAAAACGTCCGCAGGCCATCCTGTTCATCGACGAGATCCACACCATCATTGGTGCCGGCGCTGCGTCCGGTGGGGTCATGGACGCGTCCAACCTGCTCAAGCCGCTGCTGTCGTCGGGCGATATCCGCTGCATCGGTTCGACCACGTTCCAGGAATTTCGCGGAATCTTCGAGAAAGACCGTGCCCTGGCCCGACGCTTCCAGAAAGTCGATGTATCGGAGCCTTCGGTCGAAGACACCATCGGCATCCTGCGCGGCCTGAAAGGGCGTTTCGAGCTTCATCACAATATCGAATACAGTGATGAAGCCCTGCGCGCCGCGGCTGAACTGGCCTCGCGCTACATCAACGACCGGCATATGCCGGACAAGGCCATCGACGTGATCGACGAGGCGGGTGCGTATCAGCGCTTGCAACCGGTCGAGAAGCGGGTGAAACGCATCGAAGTGCCACAGGTCGAGGACATCGTCGCGAAAATCGCGCGAATTCCGCCTAAGCACGTGACCAGTTCCGACAAAGAACTGCTGCGTAACCTCGAGCGTGATCTGAAGCTGACGGTGTTTGGTCAGGATGCGGCGATTGACTCGCTGTCTACCGCGATCAAGCTGTCCCGTGCTGGCCTCAAGTCGCCTGACAAGCCGGTCGGTTCGTTCCTGTTCGCCGGTCCTACGGGCGTCGGTAAAACCGAAGCGGCCCGGCAGTTGGCCAAGGCGATGGGGATCGAACTGGTTCGCTTCGACATGTCCGAGTACATGGAGCGTCACACCGTATCGCGTCTGATCGGTGCGCCTCCAGGTTATGTCGGGTTCGACCAGGGTGGCCTGTTGACCGAGGCCATCACCAAGCAGCCCCATTGCGTGTTGTTGCTCGATGAAATCGAGAAGGCGCACCCGGAAGTCTTCAACCTGCTGCTGCAGGTCATGGACCACGGTACGCTCACCGATAACAACGGGCGCAAGGCGGACTTCCGTAACGTGATCGTGATCATGACGACCAACGCCGGCGCTGAAACCGCGGCCCGTGCCTCGATCGGTTTCACCTATCAGGATCACTCGTCCGATGCGATGGAAGTGATCAAGAAGAGCTTCACGCCGGAGTTCCGCAACCGCCTGGACACCATTATCCAGTTTGGTCGCCTCAGCCATGAAGTTATCAAGAGTGTGGTGGACAAGTTCCTTACCGAGCTTCAGGCGCAGCTGGAAGACAAGCGCGTGCAACTGGAAGTGACCGATGCCGCACGCAGTTGGCTGGCGGCGGGAGGTTACGACACGGCAATGGGTGCTCGACCCATGGCCCGTTTGATCCAGGACAAGATCAAGCGTCCGCTGGCGGAGGAGATTCTTTTTGGCGAACTGGCCGACCATGGCGGTGTGGTGCACATCGACATCAAGGACGGCGAGATGACCTTCGACTTCGAGACGACGGCTGAAATGGCCTGATGGTTATTGACCTGCTGTAAAGCGAAAGGCGCCTGTTGGCGCCTTTTTGCTGTCTGCTCGGTTGGGGTCTTTGTGGGAGCGGGCTTGCTCGCGAAGGTGGCCTGATAGCTGGCCTGTGTTTTGCTGGTGTACATATCCGTTGCTGCGGTTACGGCGGCTGGTGGTTTCGCCCTTACGGCGAGTCCCTTTTGTCAAACGCCACAAAAGGAACCAAAAAGTCTCGCCCCGAGCGTCCGGCCCCTCGCTAAGGCTCGGCGTTCCTTCGCTCCGGTATCCATCTGGGGGCATCGCCCTCCGGTTTGCTTCGCTGCACCTCCATGCGACGTGTTCGACTGCGTCGAACGGCGCTGTGCGCCAGTCCCCAGATGAATACCTACTCTCAGCCTCCCGAAGGGGCGGGCAAATCAAAAGCGAGGCGGCCTGCCGGCCGGCCTGATTGTTGGTGTGTTCAGTTCGTTTGTGCGGGGGGGGGGGCTAAGATCTTTGG